>NZ_JAKGTF010000016.1:0-87511 GCF_022324735.1 Clostridium sp. YIM B02551
ACTATTCTATATATATTATTACCTATTTTGCTATTAAATATCCATTTTCAACATTGATTTAAAACATAGCCATTTATTAAAATGCTTGTTCAAATAAGGCTTGACTATTAAAGGGTTAGAGCCAACTTGGGACAAGCATTTCTGTAAAAAAGTTGTTAACCGTCCCCTAAAACTTAACGAATTCTTAAGTTTTTATAATATAAAACTTAAGTGTGATTAAAGCATAGGAAATTATGGTAATATTAGGTTTATAAGATAAAAGGAGGATTTGTAATGAGAATATTCTTAAAGTATGTACTAAAAAGCATGTTTGAGAAAAAAGCTAGATTTTTTCTTCTCTTAATAGCTATCTTGCTTAGTACAGGACTGTTTGTAGGAAGTATGGGAGCAGTAGATTCAGCAATTGACAGTATAGCGAAACCTCAACTGGAACAACTAGAAAATAAAGAAGTTTATATATCATCTAAAAATGGAGATATTGCATTTAACTTAGAGGGAATTAATAAAGAGGGAATTAAAGATTTAGTTCCAGAGATGGATTATAATGCAATATATGATACAGATGACATGCAATCAATTAAACTAACAGGAAGAGAAAATGAATACATTAATATAGATTCCTTAATAGAGGGAAAAGATTTAAAGGATTTTAAAGATGAAAAATGTATTATTTCAAAAAGGGTTAGTGACAAGTTTAATTTAAAGCTTGGAGATAAACTGAATATAGTATTAAAAGGAGAAAAGGTTAAACTTGAAGTAGCAGCCATTGCTTCAAATGAAGGAGCTTTTTATATGGATACAAAGGATAACTTTGAAGTTATAGTTCCTTATAAATATCTATCGGAAAAGCTTAATCAACCAGGAAAATATAATAGTGTATTTGCAAGTAAAACAGAAGGCACCATTAAAGATACAGTAGAAAAGTTTAATGATGCAAATAGCAAATTTGTAGCAAAAGAGCTTTATGATGAAGAGGCTGTAAAAAGTCAATCATCTCAATTAAACAGCATGCTCTACATGATGCTAGCAATTGTTGTGTTTATGAGTTCTATTATTATATATAGTTCATTTAAATTAACAGTAACTGAGAGGATGCCCGTGATAGGGACATTCCTAAGTCAAGGGGCGACTAGGGGAGTAATAAGAAGAATACTTTATTTAGAAAGCATATGTTATGGAGTTATTGGAGGAATTATAGGAGATGCTTTAGGGGTAGGTATATTATATATAATTAACTATTTTATATCCCCACTAAAGGATTATGGAATTATTGAAAAACCAAATATAAATCCAATGTATTTAGTAGCTGGACTAGCGTTTTCATTGATTCTATCAATATTATCTGCAGTAGTTCCAATAATAAAAACCAATAAACTTCAAGTTAAAGAAGTAATACTAAATACTTCTAATAATTCTGAAGAAATAGGTATAGGTAAATTTATTATAGGATGCATATTATTAGCAGTTGTTATAGCTATCAATTCTATAAAATCTAAATGGGTACTTAATATAAGTCCAATATTAATAATTTTGGCAACAGCAGCAGTTATGCTTATTTTCCCTAAAATTATTGATTTCATATCAAAGAATATATTTAAAAGAATAAAAGATGTTTTTAGTATCAATGCATTATCACTGAACAATATGAGAACATCAAAGGTTTTACTTGGAAATGTTAATTTGCTTATAATAGCAATAATCTCTATAGTAGTTATAAATTCTTTGAGTGTAAGTATAAAAAATGTTGTTAGTGAAGCTTATGAAAAAACAAAGTATGACTTAGAAATAAGCGTACCTGAGGATGGCATTGGAAATACAAAAGAGGAAATTGAAAATATTCTTAAAAAGCAATCAGGAGTTAAGGGAGATTCAATACAACAGCAATGTTATGCCAATGGGAAAATAGATAATAATAATTTTACGGTTATAGGAATGGAGCCTGATAAGTATCTTGATTATGATAAATATGTAGCCTGGGATAAAAAAGAATATGCTGATATATATAATGAATTTAAAAATGGAGCATTAAATGGAGTAATACTATCAGAGAAAGTTGCAGAAAAATCAAAGTTAAAAGCAGGAGATACCTTTAAAATGCAGCTTAGAAATGATACAAAAGAATATAAGGTTGTAGGTGTAATAGATGGTAAACTTTATTTTAACGGAGTATTTATACTTATTAACTTTAATGGATTGCCTAAAGAATATATAACAGGGTCTCCTGTAGAGCTATTCGTAAATACATCAAATGATCCAGCGAAAGTAAAAGAAGATATTAATAAGAGCATTAAACAACTAGGTGGAAATGTATTAACTTTTGAAGAAACAAGGGATAAAAATATAGAAGCAAATAAACAACTTATGGATATATTAAGTATTTTCTCCTTCATGGCAGTAGTAATTGGAGCATTTGGAGTACTTAATAATATAGGGATAAGTTTTATTCAAAGAAAGAAGGACTTAGCGGTATTAAGTTCAGTAGGAATGAGCAAATTCCAGAGGGCTAAAATGCTATTGATTGAGTCTATACTTACGGTAGTATGGTCAATAATTATAGTAATTCCATTTTCATATTTGGCTATTTCTATAACAACAAAAATTACTAAGTTAATAGGATTTGATATGGAAGTTTACTTTAATATATCCTTTGTACCAATTGCTTTTGGGGTATCATTACTACTTGTATTAATAGCTACGATACCAGTTCTATTTAAGAGTAAAAAGCTCTCAATAATTGAAGAATTAAAGTACGAATAGGAGGAAAAAATCATGAATGCAATAGAAGTAATTAATTTAAATAAAAATTTTAAAGTAGGTAAAGAAGAAATAAGTGTATTAAAGAATTTGGATTTCTCAGTTAGTACAGGCGAATTTTTATCTATAATGGGGCCTTCTGGCTGTGGAAAATCAACATTGTTATATTTACTTGGAGGATTAGATAAACCTACTAGTGGAATAGTAAATGTGAATGGAAAAGATTTAAGTAAATTAAGTGAAAAGCAAAAAAGTATTATGAAGAGAAGGGAGTTAGGTTTTGTATTTCAATTTTATAATTTAGTACCTAACTTGTCTGTAGAAGATAATATATTACTTCCAATAATCTTAGATGGAGGTAAAATAAAAGATTACGATAAGAAGCTTAAAGATATATTAGATAGAATAGAGATGACTCATAAAAGAAAAGTTACTCCAAGAGAATTATCAGGAGGACAGCAGCAAAGAGTTGCTATTGCAAGAGCACTAGTGTTTGAACCGGATATAATTTTGGCAGATGAACCTATTGGAAACTTAGATTCTAAAACTGGAACAGAGATAATGAAGCTTTTCCAAAATATAAATAAAGATTTAGGGAAAACAATAATTCAAGTTACTCACTCAGAAGATGCAGCACTATATGGCACATCAATACTTAAATTAAAAGATGGGGAAATTCAAATAAAGGAAGAAGTTGCATCATAATAAGACAAACCGCCATATCATTTGATAGGGCGGTTTGTCTTTTCACATAAGTCATAATTGCCGCATTGATTATTACATGACTCTAGATGTATCATTACTTCAGTATTTCTTAATTTATTCTCTAAATCATCCTCTATATTATCACATATATTATGAGCATTTTTTACTGACATATTTTCAGGAACAACTAAGTGTAAATCAATATATTTGGTGCTTCCTGATTTTCGAGTCCTAAGATTGTGAAAGTTACAATATACAGAATTATAATTATCTATAGTGTCCTCAATGATAATAAGTTCATCATCTGATAATCTGGCATCTAATAATGGACTAAAAGCATTTTTTAAAAGCTCAAATGCTTCTTTTAAAATAAATAAAGCAACTATAATTGCAACTAAAGGATCTAAGAAATTTAATTTAGTTATCCATATTAATAATAGTCCGATTCCCACCCCTAAAGCAGTGTAAACATCAGTTTTTAGATGAAGTGCATCTGCTTCTAAGGCAACTGAATCCTCTTCCTTAGCTATTTTATATAATTTTTTAGAAACAATGAAGTTTACTCCAGCAGAAATAAACATAACTATAAATCCCAAAGCAAAAGATTTAACTTCTTTACTAGGATGAGTAATTTTATTAACAGATTCTATTATTATCCAAATTGAAGCAGCAAAAATAAGCAAAGCTTCTATCACTCCGGAAATATTTTCGAATTTTCCATGGCCATAAGGATGATTTTTATCTGCAGGTCGACTTGATAGTCTAACTGAGAAGAAGGCAATTATAGAAGCAGCTAAATCCATCGTTGAATGAATTGCCTCAGAGATTATACTTACAGAGCCGGAAAAAATCCCCACTATTAATTTCAAAAATATTAGAACGGAGTTAGAAAGAATTGATAGTCTAGCAACCTTTGTCTTTCTATTCATATATATACCCTCCCATAAATTGTATTATCATTTGATAACAATGTATAAATAATATAATAAGGCTACAATCTTGTAAAGTCAATAAAAATCAGCTTCGAAACATATTATCAATTGATAATGAAAGCTGATTTTATAAAGCCGCATTACTTTCATAAATAGGGAAATAAAAAAAGCGTATTTAGATATAAATACACTTTTAAAAATTTAAATATTATATTTGGATATTTTTCAGGTTATTTCTTCTATTATCTAAAGGATTAAGATTTATATGGTAAACTTTTTCACCATCACCAGGATTCATAAGTAATTTATCTAAATGTATTCTTCCGTTAGGAGTGTTAGCGATAACAATAATATCACCATGAGTTTTATACTCCACCCAGCTATATTCATCAGTTATAACATTTTTTAAATCTGTTTTAGATATCAAAGCTTTTGAAGAAATCCTACCATTTTTATCTTCTAGAATTATTGCAACTGTATTTTCGTCGATAATTTCATAATCATTTTTAGCATTTCTTTCAACTATTTCTAGGTTAGATCTTCTATTATCTAAAGTATCACCATTAATATGTCTGATTGGAGCTTTAGTATTAACATCTAAGATAACACTTTGAAGACTTTGTTTTAATGGTTTAGATTTCTTGTTAATTTTAGTTGAACTTATGTTTTGTACTAAATAACTATTAAAATCTTTATGCCATTCAGCAAACCAAGTACCTATACTGATAACTTTTTCAATATCCTTAGCATCTATTTTAGAAATGAGTTCCGTACCGTTCTTTTTTAATACTGTAATTAGTGCAATGTCACCTTTAATTTCATATTTATTTCCTATGTTATTGTTATTTGTATTTATATAAAACACCTCTTTCATAATTGAACTTAGAAAACAAGTATAACAGAGTAGAGGATAAAATAATACTGATTATGAAAATAATAAATAGCAAAGTGAATATACTGCCAATAGTAAATAAAATTCATTTCTTATACTTTCTTTTCTAGGTAGATACTGGTAAAATAAAACTTAATTAATAATATTAAATAAAAATATTTCTATAATAAATATTGGGGAGTGTATTAAGTGATAAATAATGACAGTATAGATTCAAAAGTTGAGAAAGAAAAAAGTTCAGCAGCTGATACTGTAAAAGAATACATAAAAGTTATAATAGCAGCCATAATACTATCTTTTATAATTTCAATTTTTGTTAAACCTGCTCAAGTAGTTGGAGATTCAATGAATAGTAACTTGCATAATAACGATATGCTTTTATTAAATAAGATTGCGTATAAATCACATTCACCAAATTATAAAGATATTGTGGTTATAAGAGCGAATATTAATGATGCAGAATATATTGTAAAGAGAGTAATAGGTACACCTGGAGATAAGATACAAATTAAAGATAATCAGATATACGTTAATGGTAAAATATTAGATGAAAAATATATAAAAGAACCTATGACAAATAACATGGATATGGATATAGAAGTACCGGAGGGAAAGATATTTGTTATGGGTGACAATAGAAACAATAGTTTAGATAGTAGAGATCCCAGTGTAGGATTGGTTGACTATAAAGAAGCTGTTGTTGGAAAAGTAATGTTTAGAATGTATCCTTTCAAAGGAATTCCTAAATACTAGAAGTTGAAGCTATCTTAGAATATTATTTTAGGATAGCTTTTTTATCTTAATATTTTGGGGACGGTTAACAATTAATTATAAAAATGCGTGTACTATTAGACCACCTTTGGACAAGCAATATAGCGAAAAGTTGTTAACTGTCCCCTGAAAAAGGAGGCAAAATGAGATTGGATAAACAAGTTAAGAAACTAATTATATACATATTAAGTTTGGTATTACTGAATTTTATTTTCGTAACCTGGAATAAGTATGATCAAAATAGATTAATTGAAAAGCAAGCAGCAGAGGCAAAACTATATCATGAAAAAGTGATGAGATTCGAAGCAACGATTGACAGAGATTCCTATGATTTTGTTGATGATAAGAATAAAAAAGATCCATACTTTTTTAAAGAAATGGACAAGGATTTTATAGCTAATAGTGAAAAGATAGATATAAATAAAGATACTAAGGTTAGATTCTCAGAGTATATTTTAACAGCAAAAGCCCAGTATTTTCATATATCGATTAACGGTAGAGAAGGGTGGATAAAAGACAATTTACTTAATGATAATGAAAGTGTAAGTTATTTACAAAAGTTCATTAAAGAAAATAATAAAGTAACTGTCTTTCCTTTTAATTCAGGAGATTATGCGCTAATATCTGATGATACAGAACAATATATAGTTAATTTCAATAACAAGGCAATTACTTGGCAAAGGGGAAGCTACTATGAGGTTCCAAAGGTTGACATAAATTCAGATACATTAAAATGTGGAGGAGATTTAAGTTCCAATACGTATGAATTTAGTAAGGAAGGCGAATTAATAAAGACCAGTAAATATGGAGTTTCTATTATTAATATTATTATTGCATTTCTAAATGTTACATTAATAATTCTTATACTAAATTCTATTAGGAGACTTTTAATAAGAGGAGCTGTGAGCAAGGTATTAGTTAATATTATATTTTTTATAATAGTTGTAGTTATAGTAATAATTTCATTGCTTCTATTTGGCCTATTTCTTGCGACTTAAAATAGGGGACGGTTAACAATTAATTATTCAAATGTTTGTACAATAAATGAATTTTAGGACAAGCATTATTACAAAAGGTTGTTAACCGTCCCCTAATACGTTCCAAATTATAAGCATAATAAAATAGCCAAAGAAAATAATAACTATTGAATCACAAACCAGAGAAAGGGAGGAATTTTAATTTATGGGTACAAAAATATTTGTTAATTTGCCTGTTAAGGATTTAAAAAAATCAGTAGATTTCTTTACAAAGCTTGGGTTTACATTCAATCATCAATTTACTGATGAGAATGCTGCATGTATGATTATTAATGAGGATATTTTTGCAATGCTGCTTGTAGATGAGTTCTTTAAAAATTTTACACAAAAAGAAATAACAGATACAACTAAAAGTACTGAAGTTATCTTAGGATTGTCAGCAGAAAGTAAGGCAATGGTGGATGTTATTGTTGATAAGGCTATAAATATGGGGGGGAAGTTTTCGAAAGAAGCAGTGGATTTTGGACACATGTATCAAAGAAGCTTTCAAGACTTAGATGGTCACCTTTGGGAAATCATATATATGGATCCTGAGGCTATAAAGAAAGATGAGGAATTGGCTTCATTAGTTCAATAAATGAAATTATATGACAAGTTATACTTGGGATATTATGTAGCATTATCTAAAATGTTGTGATAGTATAAATTTATAAATAAACTTATTGAAAAGAGGATGTACTATGGATATTGCAAGCACTTCAATGACATTAAGTCAGTATAATTTAGGAAATGCGGTTGACATTAGTTTGATGAAACTTCAGATGAATACACAAAGTCAAATGGTTGAAGGACTTAATAAAATAATGGAAGTATCAGCTATTGATCCTAACTTAGGAAAAGTTATAGATGTTAGAGTTTAAATAATACATAAATAAAGTCTCATATTTAGCAATTAAGCTAAATATGAGACTTTATTTTTATTAATTTTTAGAGCATTAAACTTTAAAGTGTAATTTTTAATGGAAGTATTACCTGTATTTTCTGACATAAAATTATAAAAGCAAGGTGATAAGCCTTTTTGGAAAAATAATATTACATTATAGATATTAAGAAAAATTAAGTTGCATTTAAAAATATTGTAGAAAAAAATCGAAAGTGCTATAATCTAAGAGACAAAATATATACAAAGTTGTGTAAAGCAAATGTTTAAAAATGTTTACTATAGATGAAACTCCATTAATCAAAATATATATTGGAGGAAAGATAAGTGTTGAGTAATAGAATTTGGGACAAGTTTAGAATGCTAATAGTTTTTGTAGTAGTTCTAACAATTATTTTAACATCACTTTTAATGGAAAGTGAAATAAAGAGAATTACTCAGAATGTTTCAAAAGAATATGCACGATTACATACAAATGAACTGGTTGCACATGTTCAGGAAAAACTATCTAGAGATATAGCATTAGCTCAAAAAGCATCAAATTCAGTTGAACTTATTAAGTGGATGGAAAATGAAGATAATATTAAAGATAAAGAAATTGCTTATAATGAACTTAGGGAATTTAGTGATGTATTTCAGGACTCTAATTCTTTTATAGTCTTAAATAAATCAAAACAAATGTATTATGTAGATAATAAAACCACATTCGATAAGTTCAATTCAATAGGAAGGCTCGATGAAAATAACATATTTGATAAATGGTATTTTCAGTATATATCTTCAAACAGGAAATATTCATTATTTACTACAAATAATAGGTTTTTGGAATCTAAAGATATATGGATTAGTGTAAAAGTTCTGGATGGAGATAAATTATTAGGAATTGTGGGTTGCACAATAAACTTAGAAAAATTCTTAAAAGAGACATTAATTCAACATCAAGATAATGAATCAAAAACATTAATTATTAATGAGAATGGATTAATAGAAATGAATTCTGATAGTAGTAATTCTCAGATGAAAGATGAAGACTCAAATTTGAAAACTCCAAGATATGCTTATGATTTAAGTAGTGACCCTGAATTTAAGCAAAAAGTAGAGGAATATCTTAAATCTCCAGAAGAACCTATAATTATACACTTGAATGATAAGGAATATCAATATGCAGCCATAGCTCCAGTTAGTAATAGTAATTGGCGAGTGGTAACATTCTTTAATTCAAAAAATTTATATTCACCATCTAAATTAATAGGGATTATTGGCCTAGTCTTTCTTATAATGATGGCCATGGTTTTGATTATAAGCTACTTGGTAAAGAAAGTATTTATGATTCCTTTTGGAAAACTAAAGGAGAGTATAGAATTAAAGGAAATCACACAAGATCAGAATATATATGGGCTTAATAGAAAGGATGAGTTTGGAGAACTTGCCAAGTCAATCCAATCCATGACCGATAGATTTATTAGCTCTACACCAATAGGAGTATTCTTGCTAGATAAAGGGGGAAATTTCCTATACGGAAATCCATATTTCTATACTCAATTTGCATGCAAATCTAAAGATGATTTTGAAAAATTCATATGTAATAGACAAGATGTAATATTTAGAAATAATGATTCATTTGAATATTTTAGGAATGTAATAAAGAATGAATTTGAACTGCCTATTGTAGATTTAGAATTAGTTAATAGCAAGGGTGAATCTTTTTGGGCAGAGCTAAGATTGACAAAAGTTCCATATCAAATTGATGATTGGCAATATGAAGGGATATTACTAAATATTCAGGAGAAAAAAGATTACGAAGAAGAACTATTTAGTTTAGCCACAAGAGATAAGTTAACAGGTTTATTTAATAGACATTATTTAGACAAGGTTTTGTCTGAGGAAATTTCTATAAGTGACAAATTTAATAGGTCAATCTCCTTAATAATTTTTGATATTGATCACTTTAAAAAGGTAAATGATACATGGGGACATATTAAAGGAGATGAAGTTTTAGTAAGTGTAGCCAATATAGCTGAACAAAATATAAGAAAATCAGATATACTCTTTAGATGGGGAGGAGAAGAATTTGCGATATTAATGCCTTGCACAAACATAATTGATGCTGGGAATGTTGCAGAAAAGATCCGTCAAAAGATTGAAGCAGAGCATATTGAAGAGGTAGGCGTAGTTACTGCAAGTTTTGGTGTTTCTGAAAGAAAACAATATGAACCTTTCTCAGTCTGGTTTAAGAGAGTTGATGAAGCTTTATTTGAGGCAAAAGAGAAGGGAAGAAACCAAATAGTATTAGATGATATAGAAAGTGAAAATTTCAATCGTTTCTTAGAACTTCGTTGGAGCGATGAATTTAATTGTGGAGAAAACATAATAGACAAGCAACATCAGAAAATATTCTCTTTATCAAATAAATTATTAATGTATTCAAATAAAGAAGAAATTTCAGATGATGCAGTCCAAGTATTTCAAGAGATATTAGAGCATATGAAAGAGCATTTCTTATATGAAGAAAAAGTAGTTGAAAACTCTAATTACTCAAGAGAAGAGCTAAATAAACATAAAGAAAGTCACAAAAGCATTATAAATAAGCTGGAAATATGGAATAGAGATTTAAAAAAAGCTAATATAAATATTTCTGAAATCTTTGTATTATTTATAGGAGAAGTAATAGTAGAGCATATATTTAAAGAAGATAAAAAATTCTTTGAGAGTTTAAAGTAACAGTATATACTAAAATAAGAGACAGCCTGAATTAAGGCTGTTTTTTATTTTATAAAAAAGTATTGACACTTACCTTAGGTAAGGGATTAGTATTATAAACGAGGTGATAATATTGCAATATTATACTGTAAAAGAAATAGCAGATTTGACAGGAGTCACAATAAAAACTTTATATCATTATCATAAAATTGGATTGCTAGTACCATGTAATATCACAGAATCAGGTTACAGGATATATGGAATAGAAGAATTAGAACGACTTCAGCAAATCTTGTTTTATCGCGAATTAGATTTCTCACTTAATGATATAAAAAAGGCTCTTGAAAATGAAACTAGTAGAATTGATTGCTTAACTAAACAACATGAAATGCTTAAAGCGCGCAGGCAAAGAATGGATAGTTTAATAAGTACAATTGAACAGTCAATTATTTTCACAAAGAAAGGAGAAAGTATGGAAAAATCAGATATGTTTAAAGGTTTTAATGAGGTAGAATGGGTTAAAGCTCTAAAAGAACAAAATGAGTATCTTAATCACAAGTATGGGTATGATATGCTTAAGGAGCAAGAAATAGAGGTTGAAAAAATGAATAGAAGTGCATTAGAAGCACAAGCATTTACTAAATTTATGATAGACGCATTAAGAAGTGGAATAAAGGCAAGTGATGAAAAAGTTCAAAAAGCATTAGAAGATCATATTGTATTTATAAACGACAATTCAATAGATATGGATGCGAAGAAGTATTTAAACACTTCAAAATTTATGCTAGAAGATGATTTCCATAGAAATATGTTAGAAAATCAGCAAATAGGATTAGCTTATTATCAATATGCAGCAGCTGAGTTGTATGCAGAAAAATAACTTAAATTATAAGAGTTGTTTGTTATTGAAGGCAAACAACTCTTATCTTTATCTTCTTTTTATGTTGTACATAACAAATCCACTTTCAGGTAATGTAGGAATTCTAGATAAGTTATAGCTTAAGTTTTGGCTAGGGACTTGGTAATCAATTTTGCTAATTAAAAAATTCAAAAATGTTTTCATTACTTCAACAGTAATACCTTCACCTGGACAACGGTGGCTGATGGAAGGATCACCGCCTCCTTGAGGCATGAAATTAAATAAATCTACTTTAAAATTTCTAAATCTATTTGGATTAAATTTATTTGGACTATTCCAAATTCTAGGGTCATGGTTATTGCCATAGATATCAAGTAAAACAAGGTTTCCTTGTTTAAACTCATATTCATTCCAAATAAAATCTTTTTTAACTCTTGCACCAACAAAAGGAGTGAAAGGATAATAACGTCTAACTTCTTGTGTAAACATTTGAAGATAATCCTCATCCCCAGAATGTAAGCATTCTCTACATTCAATATAATCATGTAAAGCTAAGGCTGCAAAGGTAATGTAGGTCGAAATTGCTACAATTGGGCGGAGTACATTAATTAACTCAACTGAAGCCATATGAGGATCTAGTTCATTCCCTTCCAAATCTTTATGAAAAGCCATGGCATGAAGCGCTGAATTTTCTCTAACATTTAGATTGCCAGAACGAACATCTTTTATAATATCTTTTATCCAAGTTTCAGCTCTTTCTCTTGAACCTTTCCCAATCCAATAACGGGGACCAATAGATCCAAAGCCTTCAACCATAGCGTTAAAATCATTTGCACGTTCTCTTATTTCAGTTTCACCTATTGGAACCCCAGACCATTCACAAGCAGCTTCGCATAATATATATTTTGCTTCATCGAAAAGGACTACTTTATCAGACGTTTCCCACCTAGGTATAGAAGCTTCAAGTTTATTCCTCACAAGACTTGCCAATTCATTTTGACGTTCAGTAGTCATTAATGACATAAATACACTTTTTCTATGTGAATGTGCTTCACCATCCATTGTTTGAATAGCATTCTCTCCAAAGAGAGTTTTTTGAATTCTTTTAGGAGCTGCACCATTTCGTTGAAACTTTTCAGCATTATAAAATAATTTTGCATATTCTTCACCACTAATACAGATTACTTTTTCTCCAAATAAATGAGTTTCAAAGATATCTGATTGATGTTCTTGAGTTCTATTTTTAATAAAAAGATATCCTTCTCTAGAAAGAGCAATAGTATTATCTAATGTCTTGTCTTTAGGAATTTGTGTGATTGTTTGCATAGCTATATTCACTCCTTTTTATCTTAAGTAAGGATTTTTATCTAACCTATTACATATAATACTTTTCCCCAGGGGAGAAAGTATTTATTCACATATAATTGGAACCTTAAAAGAATAAAAAGAAAGACGTTTTGTCTGACATAAATAAACAAACAAAGCGTCTTTATGAAAAATTATAGATAACCTTCAGATTTTAATAATTCTGCAATGAGGACAGCACCTCCAGCGGCACCTCTTAGGGTATTGTGAGATAGGCAAACAAATTTATAATCATATAGTTTGTCTTCTCGAAGTCTTCCAATAGTTATTCCCATTCCATTCTCAAAATTTCTATCTAGCTTTGTCTGAGGTCTATTATCATCCTCAAAATAATGAAGAAATTTCTTTGGCGCACTTGGAAGGTCCTTTACTGATGAGGGTATCTTAAAATTATTCCACAAATTAATGATCTCTTCTTTTGGTGGCTTTTTATCAAAACTTACAAATACAGCAGCTAAGTGACCATCAGTTACAGGAACTCTTATACATTGGGTAGTTATTATAGGCTTATTAGTATTAACTATTTTACCATCTTCAACCTTTCCCCAGATTTTTAAAGGTTCATTTTCACTTTTTTCTTCCTCACCAGCGATATATGGGATAACATTATCTATCATTTCTGGCCATTCATCAAAGTTTTTTCCTGAACCAGATATAGCTTGGTAAGTGGTTGCAAGTATAGTATTTGGTTTGTATTCTAATAGTGCACTTATAGCAGGAACATAACTTTGTATTGAGCAATTAGGCTTAACAGCTATAAATCCTTTTTTAGTTCCAAGTCTCTTTTTCTGAGTATCTATTACATCAAGGTGATGTCCATTTATTTCTGGAATAAGCATAGGCACATCATCGACATATCTGTTAGCGGAATTGCATGATATAACAGGTATTTCATGTTTTGCATAATTTTCTTCTAACATTTTAGTTTCTTTCTTATTAAGAGATACGGCACAGAAAACAAAATCAACTTCTTTTGAAATGGCATCTATTTCAGCGCTGTCTTTTATTCTAATATCCTTTATATTCTCAGGAATATGTGATGACATTTTCCATCTGTTTTTTACTGCATCACTATAGGTTAACCCAGCTGATTTTTTACTTGCAGCTATAACTTTAACCTCAAACCAAGGATGATTATCTAAAAGGCATATAAGTCTTTGTCCAACCATACCAGTTCCGCCAATTAAACCAACTTTTAATTTATTACTCATAGTTTCTACCCCCATTAATTAGTCATTCGAAGATATAATATGAATATATTTAGAATTATCTAAAAGAGTAGTAGTATATCTCCCTACTTATATGGTATCATTGGGACAAGCATTAGTAAAATTGAAAGTTTTGATTAAAATGTTCAATTTTTTTGATGGAAAGCATAGAATACAATATTAGTATTAATTTATAAAAGGAGAGAGTGGTAAATGGATTTAAAACAACTAAAAAGTTTTGTTACTATATGTAAACTTCAAAGTTTTACTGGAGCAGCAGATGAATTAGGATATGCTCAATCGACTATTACTACTCAAATAAAATTACTTGAAAATGAATTAGAAGTTAAACTATTTGAAAGAATAGGAAAGAATATTTCACTAACACATCAAGGGAAAAAACTATTACCTTATGCAAAGCAGATGCTAAAGATGTCAGCAGAAATAAAAGATGTTATTACTAATGATTCAGTGCCAAGTGGAGTACTAACTATAGGAGCAGCAGAGTCTCTTTGTGTGCTAAGGCTTCCGGAAATATTAAAGAAATATAGAAGTCTTTATCCAAAGGTTGAAATATCATTAAAGTTTGGAAGTTGTTCTGAATTTAGACATTTTTTAAGGGATAATATAATAGATGTAGCATTTTCTCTTGGAACCAAAATTGAAGGAAGTGATTTTGTTACTGAAATAGTTTCTAGTGAGGAAATGTTATTATTAACAGCACCAGGTCACAAACTAATAAATAAAAAAAATGTGTACCCTAAGGATATTGAAAATGAACAACTCATATTAACAGAAGTTGGGTGCAGTTATAGGGCTGTATTTGAAAATATGCTAGGGAGTTATAATATAAAACCTAACCTAATTTTGGAAACAGGAAGTGTTCAAGCAATTAAACAATTTACAATGAGCGGGCTTGGAATAAGTCTACTTCCTAGAGTTGCAGTGGAGGAGGAGTTAGCCCAAGGAAGACTAGTGAAATTAAATTGGGCAATTAATGATTTTGGTATAGTATCTCAAGTAATCTATCACAAAGATAAATGGGTTTCACCAGCCTTAAAAGCATTTCTAGAGTTATCTAAAGAAATGCTATAAAATATATTACAAGGAGAAAACATATGCAGGATTATATATTAACTTATTCAAAAACTAAATTTTATCCGTTGGATCCAATAGAAGATGATATAAAAATCATAGATATTGCTCATGCACTGTCTATGTTATCAAGGGCAAACGGTCATTTTATACATTTTTACTCAGTAGCACAGCATTCAATAAATTGTTATAAAGAAGCAAAGTTTCGTGGATATTCAGAGAGAGTTCAACTTGGGTGTTTATTGCATGATGCAAGTGAAAGTTATATTTCTGATTTAACTAGACCTGTTAAGAAAAACTTGCCTGGATATTTTAAAATTGAAGAGAAATTACAAGGAATAATATATAAGAAATTTGGAGTAGATGACTTTTCAAAAGAAGAAATAGAGAAGATAACAGATATTGATGATGCAATGCTATATTATGAATTTCTCGAACTCATGGATGAAAAATTATTTTCAAAAGAACCTTATCTAACTATAAAGCATGATTTTTCCCAGAGAGATTTTAACTCTGTAGAGAATGAATTTATAAATGCTTTTAATAAGTTAAGTGAAGGAGGGATCTCTTAGCTATATTATGGCAAGAGAAACCTCCTTTTTAAATATTATTTTAGTACAAGCTGCCAGGTCAACCCAAACTTATCAGTTACCCAAGCTACGCTCATTAAAGCAAGTACCGGTTCAGGTCCCATAAGGACTTTTCCACCTCGGGAAAGACTTTTAAAAAGTGAATTAAATTCCACCTCGTCAACGCAATCTATATATAATGACGTAGCCCATGTGAAATCTGGATGATAAGATTTATCTACATCCATTGCCATAAATCTCTGACCTTTAATTTGAAAAGATCCATGAAGAACGCTACCTTCTTCGCCTTTCATATTTTCGACCACTCTTGCAAGCTCTAAAATTTTAGAATCAGGAAATATAGAAACATAGAAATTCATTGCCTCATCTGCATTACCTCCAAAAGTAAGGAATGGGATAATTGGGAAATTCGTATCACTCATTTTAATTTCTCCTTTAGGATTAATTTAATATAAAAGTAGTATTCCCCAATTGAGTAGTTTTCTAAATATTCATGAGAACTAGTTGTATCTCATTGATTTAAGGTATCATTTATTATCGATATCATGGGAAAGTCATTAATTACATCTCCAGAAATATCCCAGACAAAAATCCCTCCATAATTATTATAGATAACATAATCGCATTTAATTTTTAGAGATTTTTCATCTTCATATGAAAACATTATTCTGCTTATATCATTGTATAAATAGGGGACCATGGAATAGGGATCTCTATATTTCAGAAAACCAGTTACAGATTCTATTTTTCTAAGTTCATAGTATGGAAATTTACCATTAGGAGCTTTGGGATTATCCCATGTTCCAATGGCGGGTCCAGTAGCTGGAGCAAATAGTCCAGGATGACTACCGTCAATATTTAATACTCCTTTCCAACCAATTGAATAGAGAGGAACCCCAAGGTTTAGTTTATATGAAGGAACTTTATAGATATCTCTATAAGTTTTCATTGCAGCATCTGAATTATATCTATTTCTAATATCAATTGGATAAATTGGTGATGGATCATTCGGATTTGGATAAAGTGGTGAATGGTGATTAGTTACCTTTTCTTTTGTAGTATGAAAATTATAGGCCATGACATTTAAGAAATCTAAATACTTATTGTATTCTTCGGGCTCTTGATAAAATAATAAATCATATTCAGCGGGAACAGCTGATGTAAGAAGTTTTGTAGACATGTTATTTAAATTAAAGGCCTCACGTATTTCTTTTAAAAGCAAGGTGTAATTTATCTTATCTTCAGGTCCACCTGGACATCCTTTATCATCTGGTATTTTAGGATTAGGTTTTCTATCTATTCCAGGGAATTCCCAATCAATATCTATCCCATCAATAAAAGGGTATCTCTTTAGAAAATCAATAAGGCTATTAATAAAAACACATCTATTTTTTGAGTTTAGTGACATGGAATGAAAGTTATGACCTCTAGTCCAGCCACCCACTGAAATCAAAACTTTTACGTTGGGGTAAAGATTTTTATAGTACTTATATTCTCCAAAGTGTCCTTTTAGGCCATTAGAATGAGGAAAAGATTTGTGAAAATCCAAATAGCTGTCTATACTTTTTAACATATTTTTATTATCTACTTCAAAGAAGGCATGACAAATAGTTGTAACTTTATCCCAAGGAATTTGACCTACCTGTATATAATTGTGAATAGCTTGTGTTGCACCCCAACTTGGGAAATATATTAATATATTTTTATTAGTAATCATTATTTATCCTTTAAATTACTTTGATATATAAATATTCCATTAGAATAGTTTTCATGTCACATAAGAATCCCCCTAACATAAGGTTAATTAAAATATTATAATAATGATTAGTATTTTTAATATAGGAGGAAGCTTATGGAGGATTGTAATAAACCACAATTAGTAGTAAGCAGATGTTTAGGATTCAGTAAATGTCGCTATAATGGGCAGGGTTATAATGATAAATTTGTAGATAAGCTTAAGGATTACGTTAATTATATTACTGTATGTCCAGAAGTCGAAATTGGACTTGGAGTGCCTAGAGAATCCTTGAGATTGATAAAGGAGAAGGATGAAGTTGAACTTTTCCAACCTACAACTGAAAAAGTATTCACTGAAGCTATGGAGACTTATTCATCAAAATTTTTAGATTCAATTAAAGATATTGATGGCTTTATACTTAAAGGTAAATCTCCATCATGCGGAATAAAAGACGTAAAAATATATTTAGGAAAAGTGAAAGCGGTAGGTACAATAAAGGGAGCTGGAATATTTGCTGCAAAAGCTATGGATAAATATCCTTATCTAGCCATTGAAGAAGAGGGAAGACTAAAAAATTTAAAAATAAGGGAACACTTTTTAACTAAAGTATATATAATGTTTGAGTTTCGTAAAGTTATGGAAAGGGGATTAATTGGGGAATTAATTGACTTTCATGACCATAATAAATTTCTTTTTATGGCATATAACCAAAAAGAACAAAAGATCATGGGAAAAATTCTAGAAAAACAAGAAAATAAAAATATAGAAAAAATAATGAATGAATATAGAGAACATCTTGGATTGACTTTTGCAAGATTACCCAGGTATACAAGTTACATAAGCACCTTAATGAAAATATTTGGACACTTTTCTGATAGAATTACCTTAAAGGAAAAAGAATTTATCTTAAGTACTTTTGATAAATACCGAGAGGGGAAGATACATTTAAGCGTGCTTGTCAACCTTATTAGATCATATGTTATAAAATATGAAGAAGACTATCTAATAAATCAAAGCATTTGGACTCCTTACCCAGAAGGGTTACTTGATATAAGCGACTCTGGAAAAGAAGGGAGTTTATAAAATATTCACGCTTCATTAAGAGTTATAAGAAAAAAGATTCTTAGAAAATATAGAAAACATGCTTCATGTATGCATTTAGATGATGAAAGTTTTGTAGAAAAATCCAATGAAATGGAATTTGATGTGGTTAACATAATGAATCGGGCATTTATATAAGAAATAATCAAAAGGGCGTTTTTGCTTGGGTAATAAGCAAAACGTCTTTTTTTTAGTGTAATAAAGTGTCATATAAAATTACGAAGAATTAAGGAATAATGTAGTTTAAAGGATGTAAATAGAAGATTTTTTTTATTGACATAAACATAAAAAGAAATATAACATTGTTATTGAGTAATTTACATTATATGTAAAAACTACAAAATAATAGAAGGGGGAAGGATAGAGGAATGTTTAAAAAAGTTTTTTCAACACTGTTAGCGGTTAGCGTATTTGTAATGAGTTTCCCAAGTGTAGCTTTTGCTGCAGATGAAAATGGTTATAAACCAAATGATCAATATTCTTATATTGTGTCTGCAAAAACAGGAAAAGCTGTTCAAGTTTCTGGAAGTAGTGCAGATCCAGTTACAGCGAATGCGGATATTCAAGATATGAATGGTAATAACCTAACTGCTAAAGCTCTATTCAAAATGTTAAAATCTAATACTAATTCAAACTTAGTAAGTTTTTCATCGGTGGGTAACCAATGGAATATGCTTAAATCAGAGGCAGTAAGTGGACTAGACGTTATAACCAATAGCAATCCAAAGAAAACTGCAGTTGATGGATGGGAGTCATTTACGTTAGAAAAACAATCTGATGGAAGTTTTACTATGAAAGACGGTCATTTTAGTAGATTTGTCTCCGTAAATGATGAAGGAAAATTAGTAACTACAGAATCTACAGCAGTTACTGATGCAGAAAAATTCTTCATAGTAGAACCAACTTATCCACCAGAAGAAGATCAAGTAGCTACAGATATTTATGTTGAACATGTTGCTACACACAATATCGTTACAGTTGACGGGGTAGCAGGCAACCCTATTGATGTAAAAACTCCAATGCCTAGTGATAGATCAAATGTTCCGGCAAATGGCATATTTAAATTAGGATATGGTTCTTTCCAGAACAATGCTACTGTTAACTTCAAATCTAACAACAACACATTATGGACTGGAAGTAATAGTTTTGTAAGGCAAGTAGGAAATATGACAATTGGAGGATGGGAATCTGTTCAAGCTGTACCTCAAGGGGATGGCACTGTTGCATTTAAACAAACAGAAGGATGGAAATATATCACTGTTATAGATGGAAAAATGGCTCCAGGAAATTTAACTAGTGCAACTACAGACAACGAAAAATTCATTATTCACACAACATCAACTCCTAAAAAAGTAAGCAAGATTACTATGTCTAAAATCGAAGGTAATTCTGTAACACTTTCATGGAGTGCATTAGAAGGCACTATTTTTAGTGGATATGAAGTTTGGAGATCAGAAACTCAAGGAGGTCCATATACAAAGGTAGGTAACGAAACAGCACAAACAACTTATACGGATACAGGACTTCAATTTAACACTAAATACTATTATGTAGTTCGTACAGTTAATGGACAAAATCCTTATGCACAAAGCTCAGAGTTTTCTGTAACTACACTTGCTGGAAGTCGCCCAAGTACACCACCATCAGGTCTTGATATAGCTCAAGACAAAGACAATAATATTAAGTTAACTTGGAATGCAGACCCAAGTGTAAGCAAATTTGAAATTTATCGTGCAGGCGGAAAGTTTGGTAATTATGAAAAAATAGGAGATACTACAGAAGCAAGTTTTACAGACACAAATCCTAATGCTTCTAAGTATGAAAACTATTATAAGATAGCTTCAGTTAATGAATATGGTACAAGTGATTATTCAAATATCACTTCATTGGAAACTAAGAAGTTTGGAAATAACATGATTTTCTATAACGCTAAATATGATGATATGAATGCAATAGGGCAAGAAGTAAATGCAATTCATGATAATACAACATTCCAAGGTCAATTCATTCCTAATCGTTACGGTTTATATTTTAAGCCAGGAAACTATAATGATGCAGGGCTATTAAATATCGGATTCTACACTCAAATAGCTGGACTTGGAAAAACACCATTAGATACTAAAATTCAGAATTTATCTACTCCAGCATGTTTACCAAGTAATAATGCAACACAAACATTCTGGCGTAGTGCTGAAAACTTTACTGTATCAGCTGATGTTAAACCTGATGACAAAATGCCTTGGGCAGTTTCACAGGCAGCACCACTTAGAAGAATGAATGTTGAACGTACCACACAATTTGACTGGAACTATGGATGGGCAAGCGGCGGCTTTGTTGCAGATAGTGCATTCTCAAAGAATGTTGGCTCATACACTCAACAACAATGGTACACTAGAAATAGTGATTTAACTGGAGGTTGGTATGGAGTAAACTGGAATGGAGTATTCCAAGGGGATGTAAGTGCTCCAGATAGTAACTGGGACAAGAATCCAGGAAATCCATATACAACTATTGACAAGACTCCAATCGTTAGAGAAAAACCATTCCTATATTTAGGTGATGACGGAGAATACAAGGTATTTGTACCTGATCTTAAAAAAGACAGTTCAGGAGTTTCTTGGTCAAAAGACAATATGGGAAGTGGACAATCATTAGATATTAGTAAGTTCTATGTAGCTAAAGAAGGCGTAGATACAGCAGCTACACTAAATGCTGCTTTAGAAGAAGGAAAAAATCTATTCTTTACACCTGGTATCTATGAATTAACAGAACCACTTCATGTAAAGAATGCAAACACAATCATTCTAGGAACTGGACTTGCAACTCTTGTACCTAAAAATGATAAGGCAGCAATGCTTGTTGATGATCAGTCAGGTGTAATTGTTGCTGGACTTTTATTTGATGCATATTATAGCTCAACAAATATGCTTCAAGTTGGTCAAAAAGGTAGCAATAAAGATCATAGTGATAATCCAATATCATTATCAGATTTATTCTTCCGTATAGGAGGATTTAAAGAGAATAATGTTAATGTTGATACAACAGTTGAAATCAACAGTAATGATGTAATAGGTGATCACTTCTGGGTATGGAGAGCAGACCATGGTGCAGGAGTTGCTTGGGATAAGAATACTGCTAGGAATGGCTTAGTTGTAAATGGTAATAATGCTACAATGTACGGGATGTTTGTTGAACACTTTAATGAATACCAAACAGTATGGAATGGTGAAAATGGTCGTCTATACTTCTATCAATCAGAAACACCATATGATCCACAATCCCAAGAAGGGTGGATGAGTCACGATGGTACTGTTAAAGGATACGCTTCATATAAGGTATCTAATAAGGTTAATAACCACTTAGCTGTTGGATTAGGTGTATATGATGTATTCATTAATACTAATGGTGCAAGCATCTTTATGGATAATGCAATAGAAGTTCCAAATAAAGAAAATGTAACTATTCAAGATGCATGTATAGTTGAATTAGGAGCTGCAGATGGTCCTCTTGTTGGGGTTAACAGTATAGTAAATGGAACTGGTAATGCAACAAGCACTGGTAAAGGCGGAAAAGGCTATGCAAAAGAAAATCTTCTTGAATACAAAAATGGTATTGCAACACTATTAAATATAAGTGGTGAAACTCCAGTAAAATATACTAAACAAGGGACAGAACCTGCAAACTCTGCAGAAGACTGGAGATTCTATATTCCAACATTAGTTAATAAAGCAGATGCTTTAAATAAAAAAGACTATACTCCAGAAAGTTGGTCAGTATTAGTACAGGCTTTAAATAATATTAAAGCTCTTCTAAATGATAATAAAGCAACTGCAACAACTCTTGGAAATGCTTATAATGCACTTGATAAAGCTATCAAAGCTTTACAAACAAAAGCACCTGTTGATAAATCTGTATTAGAAAAGTTATATAATGATAATAAAGATAAGTCACAAGGAAATTATACAGATAGTAGCTGGAAGGCATTCCAAGATGCATTGGCTAATGTAAAGACAGTTCTAGATAGTGATGAGGCTGAACAAACTAATGTAGATGCTGCATTAAAAACACTACAAGATGCAATAACTAATCTAGCTCAAGTACAAGTAGTAACTGTAGATAAATCTGCATTAGAAAAATTATATAATGACAATAAAGATAAGACACAAGGAAAGTATACTGATAGCAGCTGGAAGGCATTCCAGGATGCATTAACAAGTGCAAAAACAGTTATTGACAATAAAGATGCTAAGCAGGCAGAAGTAGATACTGCATTAAAGGTTCTACAAGATGCTATAGCTAACTTAAAGGAAAAAACAATAGAAGATACAGCTGTATCAGATCTTCCTAAGACAGGTTCTCCAATTGATGCTTCAATCTTATTATTAATAGGTGCAATAGCAACAGTAGGTGGAGTAACTTTAAGAAGAAAGAAAGCTTCACAAGAATAACAACTAAAGGATGCTATGTTTGCCTTAGGTGACAAACATAGCATCCTCTTTGTTTTAAAGTATTTTCCTTAGATCCATTAAAGTAGTAATTTCATAAGTAGGCTTAATATCAGATTGATTTTTAGTATTAGAAGGATTAAACCAACAGGTATCAACCCCAAAGTTTAGTCCACCCCTTATATCAGAAGTTAAACTATCACCAATCATAATTACTTTGCTTTTATCAAAATGCTGTATATAATTTAAAGCAACCTGAAATATCTTAGCGTCTGGTTTTGAAGCCTTCACTTCTTCGGAGATTACTATGTGCTCAAAATATTTGGCTAGAGATGATTTTCTAATTCTTTTATCTTGAACATCAGTAAGCCCGTTAGTAACCATAACTAGTTTATAATTTTTGTGAAGTTCTTCTACAAGAGTAGTACTTTCCTCATATAAATGGGATTCATTAGCTAAGTTTTTTACATAAGCAGCTGCAAATTCATGTGAATCAAACTTAATCCCTATTTTATCTGATAATCTTTTAAATCTTTCTATCTTTAATTTTTCTTGAGTAATTTTTCCCTTTTCGAAATCATTCCATAATGCCTTATTAATTTCTTTATATACTTTTAAATGATAATCTTCATCATAGCTTATATCAAACTGAATCATCGTATTTTTAAAAGCATTGTTTTCAGATTTTTTAAAATCAAATAAAGTATCATCTGCATCAAATAATATAACTTCGTATTTCATAGTATCCTCCATTTAAATTGTTTCTATAATTATACCATGCTTTACATGTTGTAATTCATAAGTTACCATATTTATATAAAGTATAATAGGACATGTGTCCTATTTTGGAGGAGTTATGAAGAGAATTTATGATAGAAACCTTATAGATAAGTATTTTGATAAATATGATATAGAAAAGTTGTTTGATGAAAATATAATTAATTATGCCGAACTTCATTTTTACGAAAATGGGGAATTGATTTTAGAAGCAGAAGAGAAACTTGATTATTACTATTTACTTGTGGAAGGAAAGGTTAAGATATCGTATTTATTTGAGAATGGAAAATCTATGTTTTTAAAGTTCTATAGTCCATTTAAAACCATTGGTGATATAGAATTATTAAAAAATATTCCTATACGCTGTGATGTAGAAGCCATATCAGAAGCTCACTTAATAGTAATCCCATCAAAGATACTTCAAGATGAGTATTATAATAATTTGAATTTTTTGCATCATCTAATTAATTCCTTAAGCGAAAAGTTAGATGCAACTATCAATAATAGCTCATATAACTTTATATATACTCTTATAAATAGGTTAGCAAGCTACTTGGTTGAATACATAGATAATAATGAATATATAATTTTAAACTCATCATTTAAGGAAATAGCTCAATTTTTAGGTACTACCTATAGACACTTAAGTAGAACCTTTAATGAACTTGAAGAAAAAGAAATTATAAGATGTGATGATAAGAAAATATTTATATTAGATGAAGTTAGGTTAAGAGATTTATCTAAAAATTTATATAAGTAGATAATATTAGGTATTAAGATAAAGCATCACTTTTGAAAAACCAGAGATGCTTTATCTTTTTAATTTACGGATTTATATTGTTATTGAACTGCTAGTAAATCAACCGTAGGAATATTTGCATTAATCCATTTTAATGAAGGTAAATATTCTTTATTTAACCATAGAAGCTTAGAATGTTCTTTTGAAATTGGAATTCCAGATACTAATTTACATTTAACAGTAACTAAAGTCATCATAAAATCCTGATAATCCTGAGTGTTATATTTAACAACATTTATAAATTCAATGGAGCAGTTTAATTGCTCCTTTATTTCTCTTTCTACTGCTTCCTTATATCCTTCACCTTTTTCTAGCTTTCCAGAAGGAAACTCCCAGTGGTTAGGAAGAGACATTTTAGGAGATCTAAGTGCACAAAGTATTTCTTTATTTTCATTTTCAATAATTGCTCCAATAACTGTTATTATCTTTTTCATGTAATTCACCTCTATATGTATTGTAAAATGAAATCTAAAAAGTAAATCTTTTTATTCTATGTAAAAATTTCAACTACTAACAATGTTTTTTATACTATTTATAATATCGACTATATTTTAATAAAATTTATTATAAGGTGAACTTTAAATATAGGCAATGAATATTTAAAGTATTTTATAATTTATTTATGGTTAAAAAAACTAAAGTTAGTTTATACTTGAAATTAAGTATAAAAAAATATATAATTAAGCATAATGATATATAAGCAGCGATGATAAAAACTACGATTTATAAATTTCTTAAGAGAGCCGATGGTTGGTGTGAATCGGTGAAAGGTTAAGTCTTTCCACTTTTGGAGCTGTCGATGATGAATCGAAAGGTTAGTACCCTTTATCCTACTTTGTTGAGTGGCTGGCTATAATTTTATCCAGCAATTTGGGTGGCAACGCGGATTATCTCCGTCCCATTATTATATGGGATGGAGTTTTTTTATTCTTATTTAGTAATTATTATATATTTATTTAGGAGGAAGAATATGTTAGATTTAAAATTTGTAAGAGAGAATCCAGAGATAGTAAAACAAAATATAAAGAATAAGTTCCAAGAGAGTAAACTTGGATTAGTTGATGAAGTAATTGCTTTAGATATCGAACTTAGAAATGCAAAGCAAGAAGCAGAGGCTTTAAGAGCTGATAGAAACAAGATTTCTAAGCAAATTGGTGGATTAATGGCACAAGGTAAGAGAGAGGAAGCAGAAGAACTTAAGAAAAAGGTTAATGCAGAATCTGAACACTTAGCTGAACTAGCAACAAAGGAAAGTGAATTAGATAAAAAAGTTAAAGAGATTATGATGGTAATACCAAACATAATTGACCCAAGTGTTCCAATAGGAAAAGATGATAGTGAAAATGTAGAATTGGAAAAGTTTGGTGAGCCAAAGGTGCCAGAGTTTGAAATTCCATACCACACTGAAATTATGGAGAAACTTAGTGGAATAGACTTAGACAGTGCAAGAAAGGTTGCTGGAAGTGGATTCTATTACTTAATGGGTAATATAGCAAGACTTCATTCAGCAGTAATTTCTTACGCAAGAGACTTTATGATAGATAGAGGATTCACATATTGTATACCACCTTTCATGATAAGAAGTGAAGTTGTAACTGGTGTTATGAGCTTTGCTGAAATGGATGCAATGATGTATAAGATTGAAGGAGAAGATTTATATTTAATCGGTACTAGTGAGCATTCAATGATCGGTAAATATATAGACACAATATTACCAGAAAGTTCATTACCTCATACTTTAACTAGTTATTCTCCTTGTTTTAGAAAAGAAAAAGGGGCTCATGGTATAGAAGAAAGAGGAGTATATAGAATTCACCAATTTGAAAAACAAGAAATGATTGTCGTATGTAAACCAGAAGATAGCATGAAATGGTATGATAAACTATGGAAGGATACAGTAGATTTATTCCGTTCTTTGGATATACCAGTTAGAACTTTAGAATGTTGTTCAGGTGACTTAGCAGATTTAAAAGTTAAATCTGTTGACGTAGAAGCTTGGTCTCCAAGACAAAAGAAATATTTTGAAGTAGGAAGCTGTTCAAACTTAGGGGATGCACAAGCACGTAGATTAAAAATCCGTGTAGATGGTGAAAACGGTAAGTACTTCGCTCACACATTAAATAATACAGTAGTTGCACCACCAAGAATGCTTATAGCTTTCTTAGAAAATAACTTAAATGAAGATGGATCTATAAATATTCCAGTTGCATTACAACCATACATGGGTGGTATGACTGTAATAAAATAATAAAGTTATAAGAATAAAGAAGGACATTTTGTTTGTCTTAAATGACAAACAAAATGTCCATTTATTTTATTACCAGCCTACATTAATTATTGCATATTTAGGATCAGTTACTTGGAGTGTACTACTAAAATCAAAAGCATCATCATAGCAGAAACCATATGCTCTGTTTTCATAAGAGTGTTGATGCCAGAATGCTGCATAGTAATTTGCAGGTGCAGCTTGATAGAAGTAGCTTGAGTTATTCCAATGTGCAGGATCAAGCATTACATGTCTATTAAATGCTGCACAAATTTGAGTCTTAATTGCTTTTTCGTCGTCATTTCCACCATCTAATATACCATTACCTAACAATACTTCCTGAGTAGTAGGTTTTCCATGGATATATAGATTATATGCTCCGCCATTTTTATTAAATACAAAATCGCTACCTACCACATGACCACTGTAAGTTCCACGGTCACAATTAAAGGTTAGTTCATGAGTTGTATAGTAGTTATAAACATCATTTATATAGTTATCAAAATAGTGAGAATTAGCTTTTGATGCAGCAAATGTACCAAGTCCAGATGCAGGAGCATAAATTCTATCAGATTGAACTAGTGACTTAAATTCATTTGGTACAGAATTCTGGAAAGCACTCATAAGCTCTGCCCTTGTTCCAATATCACCATTTGTTCTATTATATCCACTCTGACCAACTAATTGTATATTATATGGGAAGCAGAATTGATCAACTCTTGTATTATTGATCCAGAAACCATTGCTAGTCCATGCAAATTCAGACCATTCGAACATTATACCTTTATTTGGGTCTGATGTGTTTGCTAGGTTAGGCCCCGCATATCCAATTAATCCGTCAGCAGCTTGATTAATTCTTATATAAAGAGGCTCACCATAGCTTATATACATTCTTGCACCTATCATCTTAGGAACAAATGCGTAATTTCGATCACTCGCTTTGGTGAAGTAATTTGTGTAGTTAAAAGTACCATCTGGAGTAGTTTTAGTTAAGTGACCAGCTGCATCATTATCACTTAGTGACATAGGAATAAGATTTCCATTTAGATCAACATGAACAAATTGTTTAGTTACAGGGTCTTGTCCTACAATTGCCCAGTAAATCTGATTATCAGAATATTTGCCATTGGTATTATTCTTAACTTGCAAAGTTACATATCCAGATTTTTGTGGCGGTTCAGTAGAAGAGGAACCTGTGTAAATCTTAACAGAGGTCATTTTATCATTTGCATCAGTTCCAATCCAATCAGAACTTGAGGTATAGGTCCATTTTGTTCCTGTAAAGTTATCTCCATCATATACGTCAACAGTCCATCCACTTGGTACCTTTAAAGAAGACATCCAATTGTCAGGAATCCCAGCTGAATTTAATTGAGAAAGTGTGTAATTACCTAATCCTAATGTTTTTGAGGCACCGCCATAATATATATCTTGGTAGAAGGTAACTCCAGTAGTTGGATTTGTAGATGAGCCAACAGTATAACTATACCAGCTTGTATCATAAGCAGGAGTGCCATTGTTATAAGTGAAAGAGTAATCGATGATATTACTAGATGTCACTGTTACAGTTTGCTCATACCTTGAAGCACTGCTATTATAAGTCATTCTAAGATTTTGTTGATCTCCTGAATTAACTTTATAATGAACATCAACCCAGGAAGTATTTACAGCAGATTTAAACCATATAGTAGCAGTAGAACCTGAGACATCTACACCATAAGTATAGTCAGCTGCATGAACATTAATTTTAAACATGGTTGTACAAAGAAATACAAAAACTAAACATAGTCTTAAAGCTTTTTTAAACATTACATACCCTCCTAAAATTTTCATGAAATTTGAGAAATAAATTTACATTTCACAAACTAGGTAAATCCCACGTAATTCATACCAATTCCTCCTACTAAAATCAAATTTCTACACCGTTGATTTAAGCAGATAAAGTTGAGAATGAAATTAAATGATAAATTTTAGTAATGTTATGTAGTTTAAAATATTTTACCATTATATATATAATTTTTCCATAAACTTCAAGAATATTATGACAATTATGAAGAAGTTTTTTATTAATTGACCATTTGATTATTTTAAACTTAAGGTTTTGTAAGAATTTCTTATAAGTGACGTAAAGTCTCTCTTCTACAATGAATTCATAAGATAATATTTGAGTTTTCAGGAAGAGGAGCAAGGGTATGAAAAAAATATTTAAAAGATTTATAGCATTTGTAATTATAATTTGTGGATTTTGGTACATGTTTGATCATATAGCATCAAAGTCTAAAGGAGAAGAGGTAAAGGAAAGTGTATTAAATTTTAGTAAAGAAAATAAGTCAGAGACTATAGAAAATAATGATGGAGATGATAAACTAGTATTAGTTAATGAGGAACATGAACTAAATAAAAACTTTAAACCTAAGGATTTAACTATACCCAATATAACATTTGTTCACGGAACAAGTAATGAGGAAAGGCACGTTTCTGATATTATTAAAGAGCCACTGGAAGGATTATTTGATGCAGCAAAAAAAGATGGCATAACCCTTCTAGGTAATTCAGGATATAGATCTTATAAATCACAAGAAAATACATATAACAACAGAGTGAAAACACAAGGAGAAAATATTGCAGACTCATATGTAGCAAGACCAGGGTCTAGTGAGCATCAAACAGGATTATGTATAGATGTAACAAATCAGAAGCAAAGTTTTGTAAAGGGAACAAAAGAAGCAGAATGGCTTGATAAGAATTGTTATAAGTTTGGATTTATAATAAGATATCCTTATGGAAAGAAATATATAACAGGTATTGAATATGAACCTTGGCATATTAGATATGTTGGGAAAGATGCAGCTAAATATATTCATGATAATGGGATTACATTAGAAGAATATTTAGAAAAATAATTATACATTATCGAAGTTGGAGGGTAAAATGAATAACAATATTCTTGTGGTAGATGATGAAAAAGAAATAAGAGATTTATTAGAAATAAATCTTACAAATGAAGGTCTTAATGTATTTAAAGCAAGTAATGGTATAGAAGCTTTAGAAATTTTAGTTAGAGAAAAAATAGACTTACTAGTTTTAGATATAATGATGCCTGGAATGGATGGGCTAGAGGTATGCAAACGTGTTAGAGAAAAATATAATATGCCAATTTTAATGTTAAGTGCGAAGGCAGAAGATATGGACAGAATTCAAGGAATTATGACTGGAGCTGATGATTATGTTTGTAAGCCATTTAATCATTTAGAGCTAATTGTTAGAGTAAGAGCACTACTTAGAAGAGCATATTTCTTTAACGCTAAAATGCAGACAGAAGAGGACATAATTAGAATTGAATCAATGATTATAGATAAGAGCAAACATAAGGTAACAAATGAAGAGGGTGAAGAAATATCATTAACTGCAAGAGAATTTGAAATCCTATATCTTTTAGCTACTAATAGAGGAAGAGTATTTAGTGCAGAAGAGATTTTTGAAAAGGTATGGAAAGAAAAATACTTTCAATCTAATAATACAGTAATGGTACATATGAGTAGATTAAGAGATAAGTTAGAGAATCACATGGAAGGAAACAAGGTAATTCACACTGTATGGGGAGTTGGATATAAAATTGAAAAATAATAGAATATATAAACATTATTTTTTATCCTTAGCTGATATTGGGATATCGGCATTAATAACATATATTATATACGGAATAACTAGAAAAATAGTAATTATATCGTATAATAATGTAACAAATCAAAGTAGCTTTAACATTTGGGACATTTGGGCATATCTTAGATATATCTTATTTAGAGAAAATACTAAAATATTTTTAGGTATAATTGTATTTGCAGTAACTTATTTTCTTATTACCTATAGAAAGAATAGGAGCTTAGCAGCTATTATCGATGAAACAGAAATAATGGCAAATGGGGACTTAGATAGGCTAATAAAAGTTAATTCAAGTGGTGATTTTAAAGGATTAGTAAATAATATTAATAGCATATCAAAGCAATTAAAGGAAATAACAATAGAAGAAAGAAAAGCCCAGCAGACTAAAAGTGATTTAATAACAAATGTATCACATGATTTAAGAACTCCATTAACATCAATAATTGGATACTTAGAAATTATTGATAGTGATAAATATAAGGATGAATTAAAACTTAGATACTATGCTAACATTGCCTATGAGAAAGCAAAAGGACTAAATTTACTTATAAATGATTTATTCGAACTTACTAAAATGCAAAACAATACTATTAATTTAGAAAAAGAAGAAATAAATTTAGTAGAGTTACTAGGACAGGTAGTTGCATATTTTGAATATCAATTTAAAAATACAAAGATGCAATCAAGAGTTAGGTTTTCAGAAGATAGGTTAATAGTAGATGCTGATTCAGGAAAATTAGTTAGAGCTATTGAAAATTTACTTACAAATGCAATTAAGTATGGAAAAGATGGGTTATATGTTGATGTTGTTACAAAATTAGAAGAGGGTATGGCAGTGGTTCAGGTGATTAACTACGGGCAAGCAATATCTCCAATTGATTTACCATATATATTTGATAGATTCTATAGAGTAGAAAAATCAAGAAATAGCAAAATAGGGGGCTCAGGCTTAGGTCTTGCTATAACAAAAAACATAATTGAATTACATGGGGGAACTATAACAGCTTATAGTGATAATGAAAAGACTATATTTGAAGTTAAGTTACCATTAATATAATTTTTAGAAAGACGTTTTATTAAATAAAACGTCTTTATTCACATTTATTATCTAATTCGGGATAATACTTTATTGACCAACCTTCAATTTCTTTAATTATACTTGTTAAATCTTTTCCTTTGGTTGTAAGGAAATATTCAACCTTAGGTGGGATTTCAGCATAAACTTCCTTGTCTATTAGTCCATCATTTTCAAGTTCTTTAAGTTTTTCATTTAATACCTTTTGGCTTATTCCATTAGTTATTCTTTGAAGTTCTAAGAATCTTCTAGGTCCATTATATAGATGGCATAGTAAAACTGCCTTCCATTTACCTCTAATTAAATCCATAGCAAAATCTAATAAACATATATATTCTCTACCGTTAAATTCTATCATTTAAGTACCATCCTTTAGATTGATTAATGTAAAACGTAAAAATATTTTCAATTTAATAATATAAGATAATGATAAATAACACAATAAATCTTACCAAAAAGTAAGAGACTAACTAAAAAGTGCGTACTTGTGGGTTAGTATATGGAGTCATATAATGAGCACATGAACAAAAATATTGGAGGTATATATTATGAAAGTTGTTGCATTTAATGGAAGCCCAAGAGAAAATGGAAATACTTTTGAGGCAATAAAAGCTGTTGCAAAAGAATTAGAAAAGGAAAATATAGAGGTAGAGATTGTCCATGTAGGAAATAAAGTAATACGTGGATGTCTAGCTTGTGGTGGATGCGTAAGAAATATGAATGAGAAATGCGTAGTTCAAAATGACCAAGTTAATGAGTGGATTCAAAAAATGAAGGAAGCTGATGGAATAATTATAGGATCACCTACACATTATTCAGCAATAGCAGGAACTATGAAATCTTTCTTAGATCGTGCATTTTATGTAACATCAGTTAATAATGGTATGCTTAGACATAAAGTAGGAGCAAGTGTTGTTGCAGTAAGAAGATCTGGAGGAGTTCCAGTATTTAATCAATTAAATAACTATCTTAACTACTCAGAAATGTTAATGCCTTCATCAAACTATTGGAATGTAGTACATGGTACAGCACCAGGAGAAGCTACTCAAGATGAAGAAGGAATGCAAATCATGAGAGTATTAGGAAAGAATATGGCATTACTATTAAAGCTTTCTGAAGCAGGAAAAGATACATTAGAGAAGAGTAAAAGAGAAGATAAAGTATTTACAAACTTTATAAGATAAGCAAGAGGTAAAAGGGTGTTTTGTATGCGTTAATATGCGGACAAAACGTCCTTTTGTTCACTTATGGTATAATTTAGATAAATGTTATGAGAAAGAGTGAAGAAATGAAGATTGATAGATTACTTGGAATTATCATATATTTATTAAATCATAATACTGTAAGTGCAGCTATATTAGCAAAAAAATTCGAAGTTTCTACTAGAACAATACAACGTGATATTGAAAGTTTAAGCTTAGCTGGAATCCCTATTATTTCGCTGCATGGAGTAAATGGAGGATATTCAATTGAGGAGAGTTTTAGACTAGAAAAACAAGTAGCAAGTTCAGAAGATTATCTATATATTGCTACAGCATTAGAAGGTCTAAATTCAGCCTATAGAAATAATAAACTTGAAGAGACATTAGAAAAATTACTAAGTATATCTAAGAGAAATGCAGAAATTAAACCCCAAGTAAAGCTAGACCTAAGTACATCTCGAGAAGGTAACTATATTGATGAATACGTGAATATAATTGGACATGCTATAAAAGAAGAACACATTATAGAATTTGAATATACAAATTCATATGGTGACCAGTCTTTAAAAATAATAGAACCACTAGTAATAATGTTTAAATGGTATGCTTGGTACATGTTTGGATATGATAGAGATAAAAAAGATTATAGGTTATATAAGTTAGTGAGAATGAGAAATCTCAAAGAATTAAAAGGTTTCTTTTCTATAAAGCATGAAAATATAAATGAATTATTAGAGGAGTATGAAAAGACGGATAACAGAAGTTATATAGATGTAAAACTACTCTGTAAAAAAGAAATACGTGTTTCAATTGAGGAATATTTTCCAAAGGGAAATATTGAAGAACTTGAAAATAAGGATTTTATATTAGGCTTTAAAATTCCAAGTAATGAAATAGGGTGGAAGGGAATACTTCTAAGTTATGGTAATAAAATTAAGATACTTGAGCCACAAGAACTAAGAGATGAGTTTATAACAAAAGCAAAAGAAATTATTGGAGTTTATGAATAATATACGCCATATAGTTGTCGTATATCCCCTTTTATAATTTAAGCATAGTAAATAAAAAGGAGGAGTTTTATGAGTTATTCAATTTATGAAAAATGTCCAGTATACGAAAGTGATAAGTTTATCTATAGAATGGTGGAGGAGAAGGATGCTCAAGATTTATTAGAATGTTATTCGGATCCTAAGGCGTTTAAACTATTTAATAGTGACAATTGTACAAGTGATTTTTTTTATAAAACTTTAGAACAAATGGAAGAATGCATTAAGTTTTGGCTTGACCAATATAAAGATAAATACTATGTACGTTTTTCCATTGTAGATAAGCAGAACCATAAAGCTATAGGAACTATTGAATTCTATGATAGGAAAGTATCCTATAAAGATATTTCTAAAGTTGGAGTATTAAGACTGGATCTTGCTTCAAAATATGAAAAAGAACAATTTATTTCAGAGATAATAGATATAGTTATTAATAATTTATGTGAGGTTTATGAATTAGAACATATTATAACTAAAGCCATTCCAGATGCTAAGGAAAGAATTTTAGCATTAATTAATAAGAAGTTTGAAAGATTAGAAAATAAAGCTATTTTGCCATATGATGACTATTATATAAGGTAAAATAAGTAAGAGGGAATTTTTTAATTTCCCTCTTTTATTTTAATGAAGAAGAATTTCTATATTCTAATGGAGTCATGCCTACAATAGCTTTAAAGGTCTTTGAAAAATTTCCTTGGTCGCAAAAGCAAAGTAGTGTGGATATTTCTAATACGCTTTTATCAGTAGTTACTAATAAAACCTTGGCACGATCTATCTTCACCTGTTTAAAGTATTTCATAATAGTTATGCCAATATTTTTTTTAAAGGTATTAGAGATATATCCAACTGATAGTTTTAAATCAGAAGCTATATTTTCTAAGGTAACCTTGTCCTCTATGTGATAATAAAGGTATCCAATTATCTTATTTATTACTAGATTATCTTTAAGTTCTAGGTAATTTATTAATATATCAAAGTAAGAATTAATCATATCTAGTTCTATCTTTTGCAAAGCAGATAGTTTTGAGTTCTCTTGTATTTGTTTATAGAATTTATTATATAAAGTATGCAAATATTGTTTTGAAGTACCATTGGTAATAACTTCTCTTGCAAAAAGTACATTCCAAATTAAAAGATCATTTCGCTTAGTTACAGGAGATATATTTTCTAAAATCTCATTTTTATGCTTATCAAAGGTTAAATTAATTAGCTTCTCTCTGTCTTTATTTTCAATTAAAAATACTGCATCATTATTAAAAAAATACTCATCCGATTCGTATGCATCATACATAAAAACTATTCCCCTCTAAATTGTTATCAATTTAATTATATAGTAAAAATAAATAACATACAAAAAAGACCAAAAATATTAATTATAAACAAATTAGGTAACTTCAAATAAGTATAATAAAATCATAAAGATTGCAATCGTTATCGTTAAGTTATAGTCATAAATTTGGAGGGATATAATGAATAAAAAAGTAAAGTTTATTGCAGGCATGTTAACAGTTGTTATGGGAACTAGTTTGTTTTATGGTTGTGGACAAGCATCTACTAAAACAAGCGATGAAAAAGAAATAGTTGTCTGGTCAAATTTAATGGATAATGAAGTGGCTAAAGTAGATGAAATTGCGCAAAAGTGGGCAAAGGAAAATAATAAAAAAGTTAAGGTAGTTAAAGATGATTCTGGATATCAAGAATTCTTGACAGCTGCAAACTCTTCAAAAGGTCCAGATATGCTATTTGGACTTGCACATAACAATTTAGGTACCTTTCAAAAAGCTGGTTTATTAGAAGAAGTTCCAAGTGACTTAGTTAATAGAGACGATTATGTAGGAAAGAACATATGGGATGCAGTTTCCTATGATGGAAAAGCATATGGAGTTCCTATATCCATGGAAACCTATGCACTATTTTATAACAAGGATAAGGTAAAAACAGTACCAAAAACAATGGAGGAACTAATTACAGAGGCGAAGGCATATGGGCAAAGTGGTTTTCAATTTCCTATAAATGATTTTTATTATACAGCTGCCTTTATGCAAACAGAAGGAGGCTATGTATTTGGTGGTGGAAATGGAAAACTTGATGTAACTAACTTAGGTTTTGACAATGAGGGAGCTATAAAGGCATATCAATTCCTTCAAGACTTAGTTCAAAAAGACAAATTTATGCCAGCAGATATTACTCAAGATATCGCAAATAATTCCTTTAAGTCAGGAGACGCAATTTTTTATATTGGTGGACCATGGGATGTTGCAGGGTTTAAAGATGCAGGGGTTAATTTTGGAGTAACAGCAATTCCAACACTTGATGGAAAAAATATAAAGTCTTTTTTGGGAGTTCAAGCAGCCTTTGTTAGTAGTAAATCAAATAACAAAGATGATTCTTGGTCATTAATGAAATACTTAATTAAAAATAGTGGAGAAGATTTATATACAACAGGTAATAGAATACCAGTACTAAAATCAGAATTAGATAAAGAGACAGTAAAGAATAATGAATATACCCAAGGATTTATAGCACAAACAGCATATGCAGTACCAATGCCAAATGTATCTGAAACACAAGCAATATGGGATCCAGTTAAGAATATACAAAGAATTTTAGGTGGAGAAGATCCAAAGGTTGTTGCAAAAGATATTCAAAAGGCAGTTAAAGATGCAGTAGAAGTAAGTAAGTAAGCATAAATAGATATTTCCCAAGGGTATGCTGGTTAATTAAATTAGTGTACCCTAAAAAATACTTATAAGGGGGTATATATGAAGAACTTAAAAGCAAAGAAAAATAGAAAAGCATATATATATCTAACACCAGCACTTATTAGCATTACAGTATTAAGTATACTTCCAATGTTATATACAATCTTCATAGCTTTTACAAATTATTCTCTTAAAAATCAAAATTATGGATATGGAACAGCGGCAGGTTGGAAGATAGTTGGACTTTATCAATTTCAGCAGATATTAACTGGAGCACTTAAATCGCAGTTCTTTCCACTGCTATTATGGACATTAATCTTTACGGCCATATCCACTTTTGGATGCTATTTCATTGGTCTAATTTTTGCAATGTGTTTAAGTGATAAAAATATGAAGGAATCCTTTATATATAAGGGATTATTAGTTATTCCTTGGGCACTACCAGGAGCAATCACAATAGTCTCATTTAGAGGATTATTTAATAGTCAATATGGATTAATTAATCTCATGCTACAGCAGCTGCATTTAATAAAAGAACCAATAATGTGGTTAACAACGCCTTTTGCAGCAAGACTTGCAGTTATACTTATTAATCTTTGGATTGGTTTTCCCTACATGATGAATGTTTGTATGGGGGCTATTTCTGCAATACCTGATACCCATTACGAGGCAGCAGATTTAGATGGAGCAACTGGGTTTCAAAAATTCACAAAGATTACGTTACCTTCACTAGCTAAGACTTCTTATCCTTTATTAATTTCAAACTTTGCCTTTAATTTTAATAACTTTAATTCGGCATATTTATTAACTGATGGAGGCCCATCAAAGGCAGGATCATCCTTTGCTGGATGGACAGATATTCTTGGGTCTGCAACATATAAGATGTCAACCTTACAAGGAAATTTTGCATTAGGTGCAGCAATGTCTATATTACTATTTTTAATTATAGGAACACTTTCAATTATCAATATGAATATTTCAGGACAGTTTAAGGAGAGTGAGGGATAGTTATGGAAGTGAAAATAGAGCAGAATGTAAAGAAAGTAAGTTCAAAAAAGATCACATATAAACATAAAATGAATAAGGGTGAAAGAGCCGCTTTATGGGGAAAGAGAATTTTTTTATGGATATCAATTTTAATTATAATATTTCCTGTTTTTGCAATAGTAACAGCTTCTTTATCTCCTGGTACAAGCTTTATGCAAAAATCCTTAATTCCTAAAGAAATAAGCCTGGTAAATTATAAGGTTGTATTGTCAGCAAAAGATGGATTTTTAAAATGGATGTTAAATACAACTTTTGTAGCATTAGCTGTATCAACCATTCAACTTATTATGACAATGCCAGCTGCCTATGCATTTTCAAAGATGAGATTTACGGGAAGAAAAAATGGACTTATGACTCTATTAATTCTTCAGATGTTTCCATCAAGCATGGCAGTTCCAGCAATACTTGCAATTGCCTACAAAGTACCATTTGGTATGGATAATCTATGGTTTTTAGTCTTGGTATTATGTGCAGGTAGTGCTTATAATATATGGCTTATGAAAGGGTTTATTGATGGACTTCCACAGGCTTTAGACGAAGCTGCAATGGTAGATGGAGCTACTACATGGCAGGTGTTTACAAAGATAATATTGCCTTTAAGCAAGCCTATGGCAGTAGTTATATTTTTCTTCTCATTCATTTGTGTCTTTGGAGAGTTTGTTTTTTCAGCAGCCTTAATTAAGGAAAAATCATTAAAGCTATTGGTTCCAGGATTAAAGAGTCTTATGGTGGATAAAGTAACTAATTGGCCACAATATGCAGCAGCTTCTATATTAATTTCAATTCCTTTAGCAATAGTTTTTGTATGTATTCAAAAGTTTATTACAAGAGGACTTGTAGCAGGTTCAATAAAGGAATAGATGAAATAATTATCATAGAAAAGTAGGAGGAATATACATTGAATAAACATGCGATTTATCATATAACAGATACACCATATGCATATGGGAAGAATTTAAACACATTAAGAGTTGTTCTAAGAACTGCAAATGGTGATATAAAAGACTGCATTTTATGCTATAAGGATAGATATGATTGGGAAGATGAATTTTTAACAGAGAGAATGCAAATAGATAGAACTACAGAATTGTTTGATTATTATAAAGCAGATATATCTGTAGAAAGAAATAGATATAGATACTTTTTTAAGTTAGTTGATAAGGAAAATAATATTTATTATTTAGATGAAAGAGGTCTAAGGGATTATAAAATACCAAAGGATGAAGCGACAGCTTTTCAATATCCTTATATAGCGGAAGGGGATTTGTATAAAGAAGTAAGTTGGCTTCAAGAATCTGTAGTTTATCAAATCTTTGTAGATAGATTTTTTAATGGAAATAAAGACAATGATCCAAAGAATACATTAAAGTGGGGAACTTCTGTAACCCCTAAATCAATGTTTGGGGGGGATATAAAGGGTATTATAAGCAAATTGGATTACTTAAAAGATTTAGGGGTGGATTTAATATATTTAACTCCAATATTTAAATCTTCCTCCAATCATAAATATGATGTAAATGATTATTATAATATTGATCCTCAATTTGGAACCCTTGAAGAGGGAAAAGCACTGGTTAGAGAATGTCATAAAAGAGGAATAAGGATAGTTTTTGATTGTGTTTTTAATCATTCTGGAGACGACTTTTTTGCATTTAAGGATGTACTTAAAAATGGTGAAAAATCAAAATATAAGGATTGGTATTTTATAGATAGCTATCCTGTAGATCAAAAGAAGGTTAATTATTATTCCTTTTCAAACCATATTAAGTCAATGCCTAAGTTAAATACCAGTAATAAAGAAGTAAAGGAGTACTTACTTAAGGTAGGGGAGTTTTGGGTAAAAGAAGTAGGAATAGATGGTTGGAGACTGGATGTATGTGATGAAGTAGATCATAGTTTTTGGAGAAGCTTTAAGGAGAGGGTTAAGGAATGTAAGAATGACAGCATAATTATTGGAGAGATAATGCATGAGGCAACATCCTTCTTAAAGGGTGATCAAATGGATGGAATAATGAATTATCCTTTTAAAGGAGCTTTGATTGATTTCTTTGCAAAAAGATCTATAACAGTAGAACAGTTTAATGAGATACTAGGGCTAAATAGCACCATATATATGGAGGGAATTACAAGACAACTGTGGAATCTAATTGGAAGTCATGATACTCAAAGATTTTTAACCGAATGTGAAAATAATATTGAGAGAATGAAGCTAGCAATTGGATTTCAATTTAGCTATATAGGTGTTCCATATATTTATTACGGTGATGAAATAGGACTTACTGGAGGAGAAGACCCGGAATCAAGAAAATGTATGATTTGGGAAAAGGATAAACAAAACCTTGAATTATTTAATTGGTATAAGAGTTTAATTAAAATAAGAAAAAATAATTTATCCATAGTTTATGGGGATTATAAAGTATTATATTGCAAAGATAATGTATTGATATTTGAAAGAAACTTTAATGAAGAAAAGATAATAGTAGCTATTAATAATAACTATAAGAAATATTATGTTAACCTTGGTTTAGATATAATGGCTAAAGATTTATTAAAAGATGGAGTAGTGGACTTAAGTAAAACGCTAATTTTAGATTCAATGGAATTTAAGATATGGAAAAAGGAGGGTATGTTTGCTAACTAAGCAAACGTACCCTTTATTTTAATTTATGAAAATCTCTTAACAAAATTAATTGGATCTGTGCATGTCATAGCTTCACTCATAACACATACACCTGTAGCCCCAGTATTTTTAACAGCTTCTAACTTATCATCAGTTATTCCACCTATTGCAAAAACAGGAATGCTAACTGCATTACACACTTCTTCTAAAAATGTGAGTCCTCTTTCAGGAACTCCCTTTTTACAATTTGTAGGGAATATATGACCTGCAATTAAGTAAGTGGCACCTAATTCTTGAGCTTCCCGTACTTCCTCTACAGAATGTATAGAAGCTCCTATGTTACTAAATTTAGAAAGCTTATCTTTATATAATCTTAAGTTACTCATAGATAGTTGAATACTAGGAATATTAAGCTTTAAGGCCACATCTATATTTTGATTTATAATAAGAGAAACTTGATTAATTTCACAAATCTCTTTCACTTTTATTGCCAATGCCTCATATTCAAATAGGGTTAAGTCTTTTTCTCTTAACATAATTCCATAGGGGTTTCCTTTTGCTAAGAGATTTATTCTGTTTAAGAAGTCATCTTTACAAAGTTTTTTATTAGTTACACAAATTAGCATAATCTCCACCTAAACTCTTATATAATCTGTATAAACAGGTTGTAAGCCTTTAGTAAGAATCATTTCATGAACTTCATTTACACTTCTGGGATCAGAGATTTCAAACTGCTCATCGCCTTTTTCTTCTTCACTATGACCGCCAACACCAACCTTAACTCCAGCAGATATTTTTGTAGCTGCAAGTCCAATAACATTATCACGGAAACCAGCTCTTTCCCTTGTAGAAATTGTAATACCTGCAAAAGGCATAAATAATCTATAAGCAAGCATAACTTGTAGAAGTTGCTTTTCGTGAACGTCATTTGGGTTATTATCTGCATTATTTATATAAGGCCTTAATCTAGGAGTAGAGAAGGAAACTTCTGCATGAGGATATTTTTGCTGTATAAAATAAGCATGTAACCCTGCTGCAAAGGCATCTTTTCTAAAATCATCAAGTCCAAGTAATGCTCCGAAGGAAACACCACGCATACCCCCAAGTATTGCACGTTCTTGAGCATTAAAGCGATATGGGAAAATTCTCTTTGGCCCTCTTAAATGAACCTGTTCATATTTATCAGTATTATAGGTTTCTTGATAAACAGAAACAAAATCCGCCCCACATTCATGTAAAAAAGCATATTCATCAGAATTTAATGGATATATTTCAATACCAACTGTAGAGAAGTATTTAGAAGCTAATTTTACTGCTTCACCAATGTAATCAACTCCTGACATATGTCTAGATTCACCAGTTAAAAGGAGAATTTCTTGTAAACCAGTAAGAGCTATTTCCTTAAGTTCAGCCTCTATTTCTTCTAAGGAAAGCATTCCACGGTGAATTTTATTCATGCAGTTAAAACCACAGTAAACACAATGGTTCTCACAATAGTTAGCAATATATAATGGAGTAAAAAGACAAACAGAGTTACCAAAATGCTTTTTAGTTTCCTCCATTGATTTTCTTGCCATAGCTTCAAGTAATGGCAAGGCAGCAGGAGAGAGTATTGCGCCATAATCTTCAATTGAAAGAGTATCCTTTGCTAGAGCTTTTCTTACGTCAATTTCTGTATAGTTTTCATGTTTATATTCATTTACTAGCTTTAATACCTTGTCCATAATTTCGGAATCAGTGACTTCCATGTCATCTAAATACTTCATATGATCTACTTTTATAGCTTCCATAATTAATCCTCCAAAAATCCTGTTAGAGGACTTGATGCTTCGCCTTTAAGATCTAGAACTCTTCCGAGACCAGCTAGATACGCTTCACGACCAGCCTCAACAGCTTGCTTAAATGCCTTTGCCATGAGAGTAACATCTTTTGCAGATGAAATTGCTGTATTACACATAACAGCTGAAGCCCCCATTTCCATAGCTTCACATGCTTGTGATGGACGGCCAATACCAGCATCTACGATTATAGGTAAGTCAATTTCATTAATTAATATCTGAATAAATTCTTTAGTACAAAGACCTTTATTACTTCCAATTGGAGAGCCTAAAGGCATTACTGCTGCTGCACCTGCATTTACAAGGGATCTTGCCACATTTAAGTCTGGATACATATATGGCATTACAACAAATCCTTCCTTTGCAAGTATTTCAGTAGCTTTTATTGTTTCATAGTTATCTGGTAATAAATATTTTGAATCATGTATTACTTCAACTTTAACAAAATTACCACATCCAATTTCTCTAGCAAGACGTGCTATTCTAACAGCCTCCTCAGCATTTCTAGCGCCTGAAGTGTTAGGTAACAGCGTAATACCTTTAGGAATGTAATCTAGAATATTTTCTTCTCCACCAACATTTGCACGACGAAGTGCTAAAGTTATCATTTCAGCGCCACCGCTTTCTATAGCAGCTTTTATTAATTCAAGTGAAAATTTACCTGAACCTAATATAAATCTTGATTGAAATTTATGTCCCCCAATTATTAACTTATCACTCATTTTATCTGTCCTTCCTATATTTCTTCGATTCCAACTAATAATCTAAGTATCATATTTGCTTGATGACCAGCACATATTTGTACTCTTGGTGCCATAAGTCCACTTCCTATTCCAGAACCATTTTCTAAATCCCCACAAACATATAAATTTTTCATAGGTCTTGTGGTTTTTATTAAATTAGAACTTTCGTATCCAGCCATACCAGAAGCAGCAACTATTTTAGCCTTAGGTAATTCACTAAGTCCAACATTAACAAGAATTGCTTTTGCATCTGGTTTATCAAAAGCCTCACAGATAACATCATAGCCACTGAAAAGTTCAACAACATTATCTTCAGTTACTCTAGTAGTTACGGTTTCAACTTTGATAAATGGATTGATTTCTTCAATTTGCTTTTTTAGGGCAAGTGTTTTAGGTAGTCCTAAGTGGCTTATGTTATAGCATTGACGGTTAAGATTGCTTGGCTCAACAATATCAAAATCCACTAATAATAGATGCCCAACACCTATTCTTGCAAGCATAATTGATATATTAGAACCTAGTCCACCGAGGCCTGCTATAGCAACCTTACCTTGCTTTAGTTTCTTATGAACATGAGGAGTATGTCTTGCCATCATCATGCTTTCAAGTTCTTCTTCCTTTGGCATAGTGCCTTTACGGATTATAGTTAAAATATCATCTTCAGATATATTATTATCCTTGTCTATTTGAAATCCATTTAGGATTATAATGTCACTTTCATCTCCAAATTGATTTCTCACTTCAAAGGCTGTATCTAAATTTACTTCAGTTTCTTTTCCATTTAAGGTTATCTTCACTTATCAGCCACCTCCTACAAATCTTACAACTTCTATAGTATCTTCATCGTAAAGCATAGTGTCTTTGTATGCAGCTTTAGGCACAATATCACCATTGCGTTCAACAGCAATTTTAGTTACGTCATAGTTTTGTTCACTTAAAAAATCTAATAAACTTATACTGCTTTGTAAAGAAATTAAAGCCCCATTTACTTTCATTTTTTCACTTCCTTTCCAAATTTGCCCGAAAAAAAAGCACAAAAATGAGACTTACACCCTTTCGGTGGTGTACCCCATTTTGTGCTCTTTTTGTTGATAAAATTATATTATACTAGAATAATTTGGTCAAGTAGAAAAGTAAATTTCTTATTTTCTATCATATTTTAATTTATATATGATAAAGGGTAAAAATCCTAAAAGAAAAGAGATAGTTATGGTATTATTATAATAGTTGGTAATATTTAGGGGGACTTATGAAATATAAGATTGGTTTAGTTAGTATACTGTTATTTACTTTGGCTATAGTAGGCTATGGATGTAGTAGAGTAGAAGCAGAAAAGAAATTGCCCAAAACAGATGAAAGACTTCTTTATATAGGGATAGATAAATATTCAGAAGATGGAAACATGACAATAGGGATAAATGACACTAAAATATTTGAACCTGCAAAAGAGAAAGTAGCTGTAAGTGATATTATTAGAATATTTAATAGAAAAGAGCCTGTAGATGAAAAGTTTGAAAATCCTGCATATAGAATTATATTTTTATATAATTTAGATCCTAAGCAATCTGAATTAAGAGATGAGTTTATAGAAAGTGATAGATTTCAAGTTGTAGATAAAGATGGATATTTAATTCAAAATGAAGAGACAAAGGAAATCTTTATAATTAAGGGAGAAGGATATAAGACGGTATCTAAGTATTTAAAGTTTTTAGAGTGAAATTAGGGAGGAATTAAAATGCAAGGAAATCATATCAGAAATGCTGTAAGAGCAATTATTATAGAAGATAGTAAGATTCTTTTATGTAAATATGAAGATAAAGAGGGCATTTTTTATGCTTGTGTAGGTGGTGGACAAAATACCTTTGAAGATATGCATTCAGCTTTGCGTAGAGAGTGTAAAGAAGAAATAAATAGTGAGATAATTATAGAAAAAATGGTATGTGTAAGAGAGGCCTTTTTTGATAATTATGATAAAGGTGGTATTGTTGAAAGAATACACCAAATAGAATATTTCTTTAAGTGTTCATTAAAGGATATGAAAAATATTTGTATAGGTAATAATCCAGATTTTAATTCACTTGGATTTGAATGGATACCGTTAGAAAAATTAAAAGATCTTCGTATTTTTCCTAGTTTATTTAAAGAATATATACATCCAGATGGTACGTTTAAGGACATAGTTTATTTGGGTTTAAGTAATTGATAAAGTAAAGCTCGTGAATTTAGTTAGTGAGTAGGGGTGTTATATATGTTGCAGGAACTAACTTCAAAATTAAAAACTCTTGGTGCAAGTTTTATAAAGACAGTAGAAATATCTAATCTTTCGCCAAAAGAAAATAGGGGATATAATAAAGCAATTTTAATAGGAGTTGTTCTAAGTACAAGGTATATTTATAAGTTATCTAAAGAAAACATACTAGATTATTCTGAGTTTTCAGATAAGGAAAATAGAGCTGATAACCTTGCAGATTGGACTGAAGAATTTATTATTTCTAAAGGATATAAAGCCTTTTCTCAATCTGAAAGAAATTTACTCCAGCACGATCTTTTTGAGAGAGAAATAAAAACCACGTCCCTTCCACATAAAAAGGTTGCAGTTTTAGCTGGTGCAGGCTGGATTGGGAAAAATAATTTACTAGTTACGAAGGAGTACGGAAGTGCACTATGCATGTGTAGTGTTTTAACGGATGCACCTCTACCTATAGAAAAAACAGAAATAATTATGCCAAAGTGCGGAGATTGCACTATTTGTAAGGACATATGTCCAGCAAAAGTTATACACGGAACAACATGGGAAGCTGGAATAGACAGGGATTTAATTGTTGATGTATACAACTGTGAAACCTGCCTAAAATGTTTATCTCATTGTGCATGGACACAGAAATATATGCTAGCTAAAGGAGAAAAATTAAATAAATTAAGAAGGTTGGAAAGTAATGAAATATAAAAAGATTGTAATTCTTGTATCAATAGTATTGTCACTTAATACATTAGTGGGGTGTTCGAATAACACCCAAAAGACACAAAATACTGAAAATTCAATAAGTAAAGAAGAACAAGATAAAACTACTGATGATGCTAAAACAACCAAAATTGAAGGAAGGAAAGAAGAATTTTTAGGTAGATTGGACTGTATACAAAAGCAGATAAATGATTTGCCAGAAAAGAAACAATATGACCAAGGAGTATCGTCAGTTGGTGGTATATACAGTGCTACAAGTTATTATATGTATGATGAAGCACTGAATGAGATTTATGACTTATTAAAAGGACAATTATCCTCTGATGAAATGAAGAACCTAGAGAAAGAAGAAGTTAAATGGATAACCAATAAAGAAAATAAAGAAAAGGAGCTAGATAAACAGTCTGCGAGCACGATAACACGCTATTCTGTTTTGTGTGAATTAACAAAAAATAGGTGTTATGAACTGGTGAAATACTACATGACAGACTCAAAAATTAGGATAAATGCTAGTAAGCAAGACTACATAAGTAAGCTAGACAATATAGAAAATGAAATACTTTCATCTCAAGAATATAAAAATGCAGCCACTGGTGTAACTCATGATATGTTAGTCTTAGCAGACAAAAAATATAACGAGTGGGATAATGAGCTAAATGAAATTTATAGTATATTAAAACAGCAATTACCTTCTAATGAAATGACAAAATTAAATAAAGAAGAGGTATTATGGATAGCCCAAAAAGAAAATAGAGCTAAAAAATCTAAAGAAGATCAAGGTAATGACAGTCAATTGGGAAACGTAAGCTACCAAGCGTCTTTGGCAGATTGGACTCAACGCAGATGTTATGAATTGGTATATAGATACATGAAATAGTTAAATTTAGAGAGATTTACAGCAAAAAAAATATGAATAAAGGTGGTGAGTTTTAGTGAGGGTTTGGTAATTGCAATACACTCTCTCACTAAAGATAAAATATGTTAGATTTATTTAAAGCATTTACGACACAAGATGATTTTGTATATGAGGGAGCTTTTATAGCCAAGGTTAAATATAAGCAGTTCAGGGCAGAGTCAGATAAAGAAATTTACAAAAATGAAGTTGTTAAAGGTAATAGTAAACTATGTATATTAAACTGCAATGGATACATTAATGATGAAATTGCAGAAACATTAACAGTTTACTTAATGATGAATGTAAAGGTTAAGGAAGAAACTAAAAAAGAAACTATTCAAGATGTAGGCACATTATGGAGAACTTTTTCAAAAGAAGAAATTGCAGAGTTTAGCTATAGAACTGGGGACACCAATTCTATTCATCTAACAGATAATCCAGTAGTACAAGGATTATTCCTACTTAAAGAGCTTTGCAGCACTACTAAGGCAAGTGAAATAGAAGTAAAATATGTAAGTCCTGTTTATGGTTGTAATCCAGTATATTTGAAACATGAAGGAAATGTAATTAAAGGGTTTAGTGATGGAAAATTGTGCTTTGAAGCAACAATAGGTTAAGATTTTGGGGGGACAATTTATGAAGGTTATATTCCTTGATATAGACGGTGTTCTTAATTCTGAAGAATTTTTTTTAAATAACAAGAATCAAGTGATTGATAAAAATTGCGTAAGTATTTTAAAAAATATCGTTGATACAACAGGAGCTGTTATCGTTATGTCCTCTGGTTGGAAATTATGGTTTGATGACGATATGATGCCACAGGATGATTATTCAAAGAGCTTATATGAAATTTTATGTGAGTTTGACATAAAGTTATTTGGGAAAACACCTGATTTTAGCAATGAAGAAATAATAACCAGAAAAACCTTTAGTCATGTAAAGGCAAAGGAAATTAAGGTATGGCTAAATGAACATGAAGATATTGATAAGTATGTTGTGATAGATGATTTAGACATGAAGGATGAAGAAATAAATACTCATCTAGTAAGGATAAATGGGAAAACAGGTATTACAGAAGAGTATGCTAAGGCTGTTATAGATATGATTAAATAAATATGAGTTAAGGGAGCTTTATTTAAAGCTCCCTTATTTGTATAAAAAAGTGAAATAAAAAATTTTCATTTGGGGAAATATATTTACAAAAGTAAAAGAAAGAAATAGTAAATGGAGGTATAAAAGATGGTTGTCTTAGATGAAGCTACAAGACTAAACTATAATATATCATCAGATTTTAATAGTTCAAATGGAAATACAGGAACCTTAACCTTTAATATAAGTCTTCCTTGTGAAAGAACAATTTTTTGCAATGAAATTATAATAGCAATACCAAAAGGTTCAATAAGTGAAAATGATAGTTTTAATCCTTCTGTAGATACAGATAAATGGGGCTGTTCTGTTGGTGAATTAACTAAAGGTGAAGAACTTGGATTACATAATAGTTCACAGTTTATACCAATTAAATTCAAATGTCAAAAAGACTGTGACCAAGAATTCAAAACACCTTTTACTTTTAAAATTGGAGTTAATAATATAGCAAAAAAGAGTGGTAGAATAGAAGAGTTTTATATAATTGAATGCTCAAAAGACTCTGTAGCTGGAATGTATAACAAAAGTGATAGGTGCATTAGCATAAATATATAGAATTAATATTTTGTAAACAGGGGACGTTTTATTTGTCATATGGCAGATAAACGTCCCTATTATAATTGACGTAATTATAATAAAATGTTATCATGTCTATGAAAAACATAGATGAGGTGTAAAATGAATGAGTTTGTGCGTAATGCATCTATAGATGATTTTAAAAGAGGATATGTTTGGAATAGTAAAAATGGAGAATTTATTTGTCTTATATGCGGAGAAGGAATTGGTAATAGTGATGAAAGTGTAAATAGCCATATTATTGAGCATGGAAGTCAAATTGAAAGACTTTTATCACTGGAAAAGAAATATACTGGACTAACTGATATTCAAAAAGAACTCTTGCAGATGATTTCTAATAAGTATAGTGATAAAGAAATTTCAGTTAATCTGGCTTGCACAGAATCAACAGTGAGAAATATGAGATTTGCCTTAAGAGAACGTGCTAGACAAGCAAGAGCATTTTTAGCAATTATGGATTTAGTTGAAGAAGATAGACCAGCTACAATACAACCTAAACTTAGAAATTTCCCAGCGAAAGAAGAGAAAAGAAAAGCTTTATTACCTAGATTTGCTGATCTATTTGAACCTAATAAGGAATACACAGAACTTGAAGTTAAGAAAATTATTAAACCAATTTATGAAGATGACGCAATTATAAGGCGCTATTTAGTTGATTATGGATACTTAATTAGAAATAAAGATGGAAGTAGATATTATAAAAAAAGTGAGGAAATTAATATGAAAGATGTAAGCAGAAAAGAGTTAATTAATAAATATAAAGAGCAGGAAGTAGAGCAAGGGATAATTCAAATTTATAACAAGGAAACTGGATATTCATTTGTAGATATATCGAAGAATCTTTATAAGCCTTTTGAAGCTTCGAAGTTTCAATTAAACCTTGGAATATTTAAATGTAAGGAGCTACAAGGCGATTGGAGAGTTTATGGAGAAAATGCTTTTGAATTTAAAGTTATAGAGAAGCTTAAACCTAGAGAAGGGGCGACAGATAAAGAAAACCTATCAGATCTAAAAGAATTATTAAAGATGTGGATTGAAAGTCAAGGTGAGGCTTTGAAATTATACCCTAGGTAATAAGGATATCCAGAGGATAATATGATATGATGGTGGTAAATTTACACCACTTAAAGTATAATATAAAAAATGACAAAAGTAGGGCTAGAAATTAATCGCCTTATTATAAAAGGATGGGGAAAATGAATAAGGATTGCGAAAAGAATTTAATTAATTTAATCTCAGAAATTGCAACGAGCTATAGACAAAATACTGTTTTTTCAGTTTATGAGTCTGCTAATCTCCCAAATAGAAGTGAGATAATTGAAATATTGCAGGAACTAAGACAGTTAATTTTTCCTGGTTTCTTTCAAAGCAAAAGACTTACAGATAGTACTATAGAATACTATATTGGAGATCTTTTAATAAGTATTCAAGAAAAATTGCATAAACAAGTTAAATTAGCTTTACAGTATAAGCATAAAAGTGATTATGGAAAAGATGAGGAATTAATAGAAGAAAAAACTAATAAAGTATGTATGACATTTATAAAATCAATACCTAAGATTCAAGAATATATAGTAACAGATGTTCAAGCAGCTTATGACGGAGATCCAGCAGCAGGAGATTTAGAACAAGTTATATTCTCTTATCCAGGGGTATTTGCTATAAGTATATATAGAATAGCTCATGAGCTAGATAAATTGGCAGTGCCATACATTCCAAGAATCATGACAGAGTATGCTCACGGAAAAACAGGAATTGATATTAATGCAGGAGCTGAAATAGGAAAGTACTTCTTTATAGATCATGGTACAGGAGTAGTTATAGGTCAAACTTGTGTTATTGGGGAGTATGTAAAGATATATCAAGGTGTAACCTTAGGAGCTTTATCAACTAGAGGTGGTCAAGCGCTAGAAGGCGTAAGAAGACATCCTACCATTGAAGATAATGTAACTATTTACTCAGGAGCTACTATTTTAGGAGGAGAAACTATAATAGGCAAGAACTCAGTAATTGGGGGTAATGCCTTTATTACACAATCTGTCCCAGCAGACACTAGAGTAAGTGTAAAAAATCCTGAACTAAAATTCAGAAACAGTAAACCAGAAGAACTAAAACAAGAATTTATATTTGACTGGGTAATCTAGAGTTTTACGAAAACTTAACTTAAGCATGTTAGAAAATTGCGGCATCTGGCGATTTTCTTGCATGCTTAAGTTTTAGTTGGAGTTAAACTCTAGAGGAGCTTGTTTAAGTAAGCAGATCTTTTCTGGCATGCCTAAGTTTTTAGTTGAAGTTAAGTTCTAGAAGAACTTTAATATGTAAATATAATCATTTTCAAGATTAAAAATTGCGGGTTCAAGCGATTTTCTGGCATGCCTAAGTTTTTAGTTGAAGTTAAGCCCTATAAGAATGTTACTAAAAGAAAGACATCTCATTTACCATAAAGGCAAACAAGATGTCTTTTATAGATCTAATACCATTGTTTCAGGTAAATTATTCTCACGTTTTTCAGCACAAGCTTGTCTTCTCTGATCATTAATAATTTCTACGGCGTTAGGGGCTTCATACATTTCAATTTTAAAGTCAACCACCTTTAGCATTTCAGTGAGAGAATTTATTTGATTTACAATTTCTTTTCGATGTTCAACAAGTAAATTTTTTCGCGATTCTATATTATTAGCACTTTCCATACATAATTCAATATACTTTTTAATTTCTTTAATCTGCATTCCTGAATTCTTAAGACAACAAATTACTCTAAATAAACCTAAGTCTGATTCAGTAAACTCTCTATGACCGGATTTGTTTTTTGAGACAAATGGCAGAAGTCCTTCCTTGTCATAAAAACGAATTGTGTATATAGAAAGTCCCAATATTTCTGATACATCTTTTATAGAATAGGTCATTTTAATAATCTCCTTAAAATATATTTAAAAAACCTTGACCTCGATATAACTCTAGGTATTAGTATGAGTATAAATCATAAGAAATTAATATTCAAGTGATTAATAAATATCTAAAGGAGAGATCTTTAATGAACAAAACCAGTAAAATTGCGTTAGTTACAGGTGGAAGCCGCGGAATTGGTAGAGATTCTGCAATATCCTTATCAAAAAAAGGAGTAGATGTAATTATCACTTATAATACTCAAAAGGAAAAGGCAGATGAGGTTGTGAAAGAAATTGAAGCAGATGGAGGTAAAGCTGCAGCTATTCAGCTTGATGTTAGTGATGTATCTTACTTTGATTCCTTTATAACTAATTTATCAAAGGTTTTAAAAGTGAAATGGAATCAGGAGCAATTTGATTTTTTAATTAATAATGCTGGCATTTCAAACCATACTCCTTTTTTAAAAGTTACAGAAGAAGAGTTTGACAAAATATTTAATACTCATTTTAAAGGAGTTTTCTTTTTGACACAGAAACTAATCCCGCTTATCGCTGATAAAGGTGTAATATTGAACACTTCAACAATGTTAACTCATGTTTCATCTCCAGGCTCTGGACTTTATGCATCTGCAAAAGGTGCGATAGAAGTTTTCACTAGATATTTAGCTAAAGAATTTGGAGCAAGAGGTATAAGAGCGAATACTGTAGCACCGGGAGCTGTTAACACAGAATTTAGTGGGGATACTTATGCTAAAAATCCAGGTTTGAAAGATATGATTGCGTCTCAGACTGCATTAGGTAGAATGGGAGAAGCTTCTGATATTGGAGGAATCGTTGCCAGTCTATGTACAGATGAAATGGGATGGATTACTGGTCAACGTATTGAAGCATCTGGTACAGTACTATAAATAAAAATTATACCTTAACATTTAAATACTTAATACCAGAAGTTAGTTCTTTTGAACACACTTCTGGTATTTTTATTAGGTAGTTTCCTAAAAGTGCGTACTTGTTATAAGATACCTTAATTTATATAATTAAAATGAATCTTAAAAATTATAGAAGAGGAGTGGTATTATGGCAGTTAAAATGCTACACACATGCATAAGAGTAAAGGATTTAGAAAAATCACTAAAATTTTATAGAGATGCACTTGGATTAGTTGAAACAGTAAGAAAAGACTTTCCTAATAATAAATTTACTTTAGTATATCTTTCAAATGAAGAAGGAGGATATGAAATAGAGTTAACTTATAACTATGATCAAGAGGTGCCTTATGAAATTGGTAATGGTTTTAGTCATACAGCAATTGGGGTAGATGACTTAGAAGGTGAAAGAGAAAAACACAAAGCATTAGGCTATGAAGTTACAGATTTAAAAGGACTTCCAGGAAACCGCCCAAATTATTATTTTGTAACTGACCCAGATGGATATAAGGTAGAAGTTATAAGAAATAAATAATATTTCTCATAGATGAGGTGAGTTTATGAATAAATTAGTACTTCATGGAGAAGAGGATGTTAATTGTTATTTTATAGAATATAACAATAAGTGTTATATAGTGGACCCAGGTTATGAAAAAGAAAGAATAATTAAATACGTAGAAGATAATAACTTAGAGGTACTTGGAATATTACTAACCCATGGGCATGCAGATCATATCAGTGCAATGGATTGTTTTAATGTCCCAGTATATGTTTATAAGGATGAATATCAGAACTTATTAAATAACTACAATAAGGTATTTGAAATCTATGGAAGGAAAATGAGTTATTCTTTAGAGAAAATTAATTTAATTCAAATTGGTGAATCCAAGATTTTTAAAATTGATGATAAGGAAATTCATGTAATCCATACACCAGGACACACAGTTGGAGGTGTATGCTATAAATTTGGGGAAGATTTATATACTGGAGACACTCTTTTTAAAGGAAGAGTCGGTAAGTGGATATTTCCAACAGGTAATCTTGCTTCCATGAAAAAATCTATAATTAAATTAATAGAAACTCAAGATGAAAATGTTAGGGTAAATCCTGGACATTTTGATAGTAGTACTATTGGAGAAGAAAAGAATTCTAATCCATTTTATTTAGAGTGGAAATAGAGTTAAGAAACATTTCCTTTTTAGGTGAGAAAGGGAAGGTTACAAAGGGGGAAATGGAGGAGTAATTATGAAGAAATTAGGTTTTGGAGGTATGAGATTACCTCGTTTAGTTGAAAATGATCCCAAGTCTATTGATCAAGCTCAAGTAAATGAAATGGCAGATCATTTTATTAACCAAGGATTTACTTATTTTGACACAGCTTATCCATATCATCAGGGATTAAGTGAAGGAGCATTTAAAAAGGCTGTAGTAGATAGATATCCTAGAGAAGCCTTCTTACTAGCAGATAAAATGCCTACTTTCAGTGTATTTAAGACTGAAGATTATGAAAGATTTTTTAAGGAGCAATTAGAAAGATGTGGAGTAGAATATTTTGATTATTATTTGCTTCATAATCTAGGAGAAAAGAATTACGCAAGTTCAGTAAAGCTTGGTGGCTTTGAGTTTATGAAAAAGTTAAAGGAAGAAGGAAAAGCTAAACACATAGGTTTCTCTTTTCACGATAAAGCAGAGTTACTAGATGAAATTCTTACAAAACATCCAGAAATGGAGTTTGTCCAATTACAATTAAACTATATTGATTGGGAAAGTGAAAGTATTCAATCAAGAAAGTGCTATGAAGTTGCAAGAAAGCATAACAAGCCAGTTATAGTTATGGAGCCAATAAAAGGAGGAGGACTTGCAAATCCCCCAGAAAAAGCTCAAGAATTATTTAAAGCATATAATAAGGAAATGTCTTTTGCCTCTTGGGCAATTAGATATGTTGCTTCATTAGAAGGCGTAATGATGGTATTAAGCGGCATGAATAGTATTGACCAATTAAAAGACAATACTGCATATATGTCAGACTTTAAGCCTCTAAATGGAGAAGAAAAACAAATCATCTTAAAAGTTGTAGATATAATAAATGAATCAATTGCAATTCCATGTACTAATTGTCAGTACTGTGTAGATGATTGTCCGAAGAAAATAAACATACCTGCATATTTTTCAGTATATAATTCCTATCACTTATATGGAGATATAAATTTCCCAGCAATGCATTATGATCGTCAATCTCATGGAAGAGGCAAGGCTTCAGAATGTATTGAATGTAAGGCATGTGAAAGACATTGTCCACAACACATTTTAATAACTGAAAAGCTAAAATTAGTAGCTGGAGCATTTGAAAAATAACTATTTCGTAATAACCTCATGATATATTTTATCGTGAGGTTATTTTTATGCCATTATGTTGAAAATTTTGGATAATGGTACTTGAAAGTAATATAATAGAATAAAGATATGTAAATTAATTGAGTATGTATATATGGAGGGATAGCATGAAAAGAAATGTAATTCCAATAATAAGCTTGATTTTGATTGCAACGATTATTTTTACTATATACAACGGAAAAAATAAACTGAAGATACCTACAATTGAAAATATAAGTAGCATGAAGGTTATTGGGTCAGGGGTAGGGGCTAGCCAAAAGGTAGAACAGACCTTTGATTTAAGTAAAAAAGAGCACTTGGATATGGCAAATAATATATTAGATTGGCTAAAATCTGGTGAAATAATAGAGAATACTAAGGTAGGCGTTAATAACAAAGGAGAAGAACCAACATATTTAATAATAGAATCAAAAGATGGAACAAAGATTCAGATAGAAGCTGCAACTTCTGATATAGAAACTAAAGTGGAAAATGGAGTTGAATATGAAAAACAGAATGCAAGTGGGAAAGTAAATTTATATTTAAGAAATTCAAAAAAGCCTATAAGGGAGTTATCACCTAGTTTGAATTCTTTTTTGAATAATGGATGGAAGAATTTTTTTAATTATAATTAAATTTTTATGGACTCTAAAGTTATAAGTACGTTTTGTTTGGAATTACAAATGAACGTACTATTTTTCTACAAGAAATTAGATATTAAAAATTCTTGGTGTAAAAGTTAAAGTAAATAAAAAATAGAAAAAAATGGAACATTGTGATAATATATCATTGTATGTTTTAAAACATATCATAATAGTTCGTAGTCTTGGGGGTACAATTATGCATGCTAATAATTCCTTAAATAGTTTAAAAGAAGTTCCTTATATATTAGTAAAAAACCAAATAGTAACAAAGGTAAGTAGTGAATTTACCAATATAACTGAATATACCTTTGAGGAGCTATTAAATAAAAATATATCAGATGTATTAATAACTCTTAAGGTTGGACCAGATATAAATATTAATAACATAAATGATAAGGAAGAGTATTTTTTGTTCTCAAAATCACTTGAAGTAAGATTTGTTAATATTAAAGTAATAGATGTAAAAGATGAGAGGATATATATCTTTTTAAAAAGAACTAATTTTAATGCTAAACTTAAATTTCCTTTTATTAATACATTATGCTCAGATAATTTTTATGGAGTTGGAATATTCAGCGTGCCTGATGGAACACTTATAAAAGCTAATTCAAGGTATATTAGTATCTTTGACGCGCCATATAATATTAAAGAAAATTGTGTAGGAAAAAATGTATATGAATTTTTAACTGGATTTAAGGGAAGTTCTTTAGAAGAAGTATGGAGGAATGTACTTGATACTGGAAAATCAAATAATTATGAAGAGATTATGTATGAAGGGCTAAATAGGGGAACTACCTACTGGAAGCTATACCTAATACCAATTCTTGAAAATAGTGAAATTAAATATTGTGTGGTAATGTCATTAGATATAACGGAGCAGGTTCTTTCTAGAAAAAAAATTCAGGAGCAAGCGAAAATAATTAAAAAGCAAAAAGAACAATTAGAAGAAATTATTCAGGGAATAGATGATGCTATTTTTATTTATGATTCTGATAAAATGCCTTACTTGGTTAATAATTCAGCAAAGAGTTACTTTCCAGGTTATGAGGTTAATGATTTTGGTATAGCATATATGGAATATAAGTATTATGACGTAGATGGCAAAGAAATATCTATTAAAGACAATATACTTTCTGAAATTTTAAATAATAAAGTAATTCTTAATGAAATGATAACGATGAAGAATAATGAAATTACAAGACATCTTAGTATTAATGGAAGACCAATTTATAATATAAATGGAGACATAATATTAGTTGTAATTTATAGTAGAGATATCACTAAGGATGTAGAAGCAAAAAGAATAATCGAGCAGCAAAATAAAAGACTTGAGGCAATTATAGAAAGTGTAGGAGATATTTTAACTTTAATTGATGTAGATGGAAACTTAATAAAACAAAGTAAGCTTATTACAAATCGATTTACGGACCTAAAGAAAGCAAGGGAAGCTTATGAGCAAGCAGATTATTTTGATTTTGAAGGAAATAAATTGAGGTTAGAAGATATATGCGTGAGTAGAGTGCTTAAAGGAGAGAAGGTTAAAAATCAAAAGGTCAAGGTAATAAAAAATAGTAGTGAGTTATATACAATAACAAATGGTATTCCAGTAATTAATTCAAAAGGAAATGTAGAATTGGGTGTATTTACAACTATTGATATAACTGAACTTATGGTGCAGGAAAAGAAGATTAAGTTACAGAAGGAACTTCTTGAAGATATTATGGAAAATATGCATGAAATGATGATAGTTTTCAATAAAGAAGGAAATGTTTTGTTTTCATATAAAAAAACAAGAAGTGAAAATTTAAATATATTTGAAAGAATAAGAAACTTTTTTAATTTAACAACACTTTATAGCATGGATGGAAAAGTAATCACCTTTGAGGAATCACCATTAGTTAGAGTAATGCGAGGTGAAAAAGTTAAAGATGAAATAGCGTATTTCAATTGCTGCGGAAAGACTTATTATACCACCTATGGTGCAAAAGGTGTTTACGATGAAAATGGAGATTTTCTTTATGGAATTTTCTATAGACGAGACATGACTGAGTTTGTTGAAAATCAAAATAAATTAAGAGTAATGCAGGAAAAATTACTTGTAGCGGAGATGGAGAAAAACCAAAGCTTAACAAAAGCATTAGAGATGAAGGATGAATTTCTATCCTTGGTATCTCATGAATTTAGAACTCCGCTTAATGTTATTAGTACAGCTATACAAGCTATGAATTTAATTTGTGGAGAGGAATTATCAGAAAAAAGTAAAGAATATTTAGGAATGATTAGACAAAATACATTTAGGCAGCTTAGACTTGTTAATAATCTTTTAGATATAACCAGAGTAAATGCAGGGCATATTAAAATTAATAAAAAGAATATAGATATAGTTTTTCTTACTAAAGCAATTACAGAATCAGTATGTGAATATGCTTTTCAAAAAGGAGTTAAAGTAACATTTATCACTTCATTTAAAAAGAAAGTTGTAGCAATTGATGATGAAAAATATGAAAGAATAATTTTAAATCTATTATCTAATTCCATAAAATTTACATGTAAGGGTCAGTCAATTGTTGTTAGTATAGGCTATCATAGGGGAAGTGTTCGTATAGAGGTTAAGGATAATGGCATAGGGATTCCAGAAGATAAGGTGGAAACTATATTTGAAAGGTTTGGACAAGTTGATAGCTCCTTATCAAGACAAGCAGAGGGGACAGGTATAGGATTATCATTAGTTAAGAAGTTTGTAGAAGCCTTAGGAGGAAGTATATCAGTTAAAAGTAAAGTAGGCGAAGGCAGTACATTTACTGTATTAATACCTGATGAAATAGTTAGTGAAGAGGATAAAGAGAAACAATTAGAAGATCTACTAGATAATAGGCTTATTCAATCAACCCATGTTGAATTTTCTGATATTTATATATAAGGTAGAGGATTATGAGTAGAAGTATATTTTTAGGCGTTTGCAGAAATATATTATGGAGGAACTAGCTATGATTAATTTTAAGATGGAAGAGGGTATATTTAATTTTAGAGTAGCAGGTATTTTATTTAATAAGAATAAAGTACTTGTACATAGACTAATTAATGATGATTTTTATGCTTTTCCAGGCGGTAGATTGGAAATGTTTGAAAGCACTGAAAATACTATAATTAGAGAAATGAACGAAGAATTGGGTATTGAAGTTAGCATAAACAGACTATTATGGGTTAGTGAAAATTTTTTCGATCATAAGGGGGACAAATACCATGAGGTTTGTTTTTATTACTTGATTGAATGTAAAGATGTTAATCTTTTAAATAAGCAAGATTTATTTTACGTAGATGAAGGGGAAAATCAATTTGAGTTTAGATGGATAGACGTAAAAAATATGTATAAAGAGAGAGTATACCCTACATTTATAAGGGATAGGATTGAGGATCTTCCAAATACAATTGAAAGAATCATTGATTCTGATAATTAAATATTATATTTTATAATGTTTCTTATTTATTGATAGCTAGATCAAATAAAAACTATGGCAATCAATGCGCTATATCACACAAAAAATTAGGTGCTAAAAACTACTATATATGCTATAATTTTTACATGGTATAAATCTTAAAAAAAGGAAAATGCAAGTTCTTTTAATAGTAAATTGCTAGTTAATTTACTAAAGATGAAAAGGTTTTATGAAGGATACTATTGGGAAAAGGGGAGAGTTACTATGAATGAAAAAATACTAGTTGTAGACGATTCACATTTTAATGTGAGGATTTTATCAGATATTTTAGAAGCTGAAAATTTCACAGTATTTTCTGCAAATAATGGTTTTCCCGTACTTGAAATGGCTCATACACTTCAACCTGATGTTATCTTGCTTGATATAATGATGCCAGGTATAGATGGTTTTGAAGTTTGTAAAATATTAAAGAGTGAATATGAGGTTAGAGATATTCCTGTAATTATGGTTACAGCAAGAACAGATGGTAAGGATATTAAGAAGGCGCTGGAGATTGGAGCTTTTGACTATATAAAGAAACCTTTTGATGAGATAGAAGTAATAGCTAGAATTCAATCTGCCCTTAGGTTAAAGGAATTACAAGATAGATTAAAATCACTTGCAATGAAGGATGGATTAACAGGACTATATAATCATGCTGTGCTTGTAGAATTACTTGAAAAGGAAGTATCAAAGCAAAGAAGAAGTAAAGGCAATCTTTCCTTTGTTATGTTAGATATAGATTATTTTAAAAAAATCAATGATACATATGGGCATATGGCAGGAGATAGAATTTTAAAAGATCTCTCCAATATATTAACAGCATCAGTACGTAAAGGTGACATAGTTGGTAGATATGGTGGAGAAGAATTTAGTATAGTGCTGCCAGGGGCAATTAGAGATGATGCCTATAATTTATGTGAGAGAATTAGAAGAAGTGTTGATGAACATGAGTTTAGTATTGGAGATCAATATGTAAAGATAACCATTAGTATGGGGGTTTTCGCTCATGATTTTGATGATAATAGCTATGAAACTGAAATAATACAAAAAGCTGATGAATTACTTTATAGGGCAAAAAAGAATGGACGAAATAGAGTAGAAGTTATGTAAATAACATATTTATAAAAGTGTCAATCTAATAAGATTGACACTTTTTTGTTGAGTATTTATTGAGAAATGCTGCCTCCAGTAGTTTTTATAGCTTCTATAAATACGTTCATGGAAGGAGTTAACCATTTGTTTTTATGATATAAAATTTGTGTCATCATATTAAAATGACACCCAACTAAATCCAGTTTTACTAAGTTACCTTGCTTTAATTCATTTTCTACCGCCATTACAGGGAGTAAGGTAATTCCTAGATTGTTTGCAACAAAAGTTTTAATGGTTTCAATACTTCCAACTTCTAAGGATATATGAGGTTTCAAATTTTGGACATAAAACATTGATTCAAAAACACCTCTATAACTACACCCTTTTTCAGTTAGAATTAATGACTCATTAGCAATATCCTTTAAAGTAAGCTTTTTTCTAGCAGCAAACTTATTCGCAGGAGAAGCCAAAATAGCCATAGGTTCATTATAAGACATACAAGTAATTAAATCAGAATCTATAATTGGCTCGCCTAATGTAAATATGAAGTCAACGACATTGTTTTTAAGCATATCATGCAGATCTGAACAAGTACCAAGTTTTATTATCACCTCTACCTCAGGATATTTTATATTATAATCTTGAAGTAATTTTGGAAGTTTAACTGTGCAAAGAGATTCAACAACGCCGATTTTTAAAGTTCCCATAGGAACATTAACGTCACTTATTGCTTCTTTAGCTTCATTTGCCAGCGTAATTATTTTTTCAGCATAATTTAGAAAAACTAATCCTCTAGAAGTCAATTTCATATTTCGTCCTATTCTTTCAAATAGCTTTATACCGAGTTCTTTCTCTAAAAGTTGTATTTGAGATGTTATAGTTGATTGAGCATATCCAAGATCTTCTGCAGCTTTTAAAAAGCTATCTGAATGTGCAATCTTCACAAATGTTTTTAATTGTCTAAGTTCCATACAAAGATACCTCACATTTTAAAACTTCAATAAATTTGAAGTGTAAGTTCAAATAATTCAATTTTACTAAACTATACTCTTATGCTAATATAAGAACTACAAAAGTTCAAGAAGTTTATTTGTAAAATAGATTTAAGGAGGATTATATAATGGAAAAGATAAGTGTCAACTATCCAAAGATGTATTATGGATTTCCTGTAATTCTTATAAGTTTTTATGATAAAAATGGAGTTCCAAACGTAACAACACTTTCATCATCATACACACTTAAAGATATGGTAGTCCTTGGATTTAGCAGCAAAGGATATGCAATAAATCAAATTAAAGAGGTTAAAGATTTTGTAATTAACATACCAGATACATCACTTGTGAAGGATGTTAATTTCTGTGGAAGAAATTCTGGTTTTGAAGTTAATAAATTTGAATCAAGTAATTTAACACCAGTAAAATCTAAGGTGGTAAATGCTCCAATCATTGATGAATGTCCTATTGCAATAGAATGCACTTTAACAGATGTAATAGAAAGAGATTACTATGATGGAGTGACTAATATTTTAGCAAATATAAAGGGCAGAGCCATAGCAAAGGACTACTTGGATGAAGAAGGACAATTAAAGCTTATGAAAGTCGATAATCTTATTTATATAGCAGATGGTGTAAACCGCGGATATAGATATATGAAAAGTGAATAATGAACATTTAAGTAAATAGATAGGGGGCTATCAATGTCGTACAATACAACTTGGTCTAATGATCCGAATATAAATGAAGTAGAAGAAATAAAGCTTGAAAAGGATGGCTTAGATGTAATAGAAACAATTATTGAGAAGTATTCTAAAGAAGGGTATAATGCTATAACCCCGGAAGACATGAATAGGTTTAAGTGGGCTGGAGTTTACGAACAGAAACCTAGAAATGGATACTTTATGATAAGAGTGCGTATTAATTCTGGAATTATTACTGTAAATCAAGCAACTGTTTTAGCAGAAATTGCAAGAATATATGGACGTGGAATAGCAAATGTAACAACAAGAGGGGCTATACAATTTCACTGGATTAAGGTAGAAGATTTACCAGATATTTTTGCGAAGCTTAAGGCTTGTGGACTTAGTTCTTATGAAGCCTGTGGAGATTGTCCAAGGACTATAGTAGGAAATCCTCTAGCAGGTATAGATAAATATGAACTTATGGATACAACGGGAATAGTAGAAGAAGTTAATAACTTGTTTTTGCTTAATAAAGATTTTTCCAATCTACCTAGAAAATTTAAAGTATCTATCTCTTCAAGCACAAATAATGCTGCACATGCTCAAATAAATGATATTTCATTTACACCAGCAACAAAAAATATCGATGAAGCAGAAGTAGTAGGCTTTCATGTGTGGGTTGGAGGAGGTCTTTCAGCTATGCCTCATCTTGCACAGAAACTTAATATTTTTGTTAAGCCAGAGGAAGTCAAGAGAATTACTGAAGGAGTATGTACTATATTTAGAGATTATGGCTACAGAGAAAAACGTACACGAGCTCGTTTGAAATTCTTAGTGGCTGATTGGGGCGTAGAAAAGTTCCAGGCAAAACTAGAAGAAATTGTTGGCCATCTGGAATCACAAGGAGAGGATAAGCTAGAAGCTTGGAATTCTTCATATTATTTTGGAGTACATCCGCAAAAGCAGGAAGGAAAAAGTTATATAGGAATTAATTTGCCTCTAGGTGAAATTTATTTTCATGAACTTTTACAACTTGTAGAGATTTCAGAGAAATATGGAGATCAAAAGCTTAGAACCACATTGTCTCAAAATATTATCATTTCAGGTATTTGCAATGAAGATATTGAAGCTGTACTTAAAAAAGATATATTTAAAAATCTATCTCCTGAACCAAATACATTTATAGGACATACTGTAGCATGTACAGGTAAAGAATACTGTAATTTAGCCCTAGTTGAAACTAAAGAATTAGCGAGAAAAGTTACAACTTATCTTGATTTAAAGATAAAATTAGATACTCCAATCCGTATTCACTTTACTGGATGTCCCAACTCATGTGGACAAAAGCATATAGCAGATATCAGTCTACAAGGAGCAATAATAAAAACAGAGAAAGGTAATGAAGATGCTTTCACAGTTTGGTTAGGTGGGACACTTAATGGAGAAGGGAAATTTGCACAAAATCTTAATCGTCGTGTAAAAGCAACCGAAGTACATGAAGTTTTAGAAAAAATAATACTATTTTTTAAGGAAAATAAATTTAAGCATGAAAACTTTAATGACTTTGTAGATAGAGTAGGAATAAGTGCATTTTAAGTTATAGTGAGCATTTGTTTGCAGTAGCAAACAAATGCTCTTTTTCATGATATAATTTACATAATAATATGCATAGTAAGGAGTGATTTTAATGGAACAAAAAGTAGTTTCAATTCCTGATATACCATCAAGACCATATAATCTTTCGGTAGAAAGGGAAATGCCTTTTGAAGCTAGTATGTTGTATAAAGCTTGGACCGAGGAATTTGACCTTTGGTTTGCAGCAACAGGGTCAGTTATTATGGAAGGAAAAGTAAACTCAGTATTTTTCTTTGAGACAGAATTTCAAGGAATTCGTCATCCTCATTATGGAAGGTTTATAGCACTTGAAATCAATAGATTAGTAGAACTTACATGGGTCACTGGGGATGGTGGAACTAGGGGAGCAGAAACTATAGTAACTGTAGAATTATGTGAAACTAATAAGGGAACTTTATTAAAATTAACTCACAAAGGATTTCCAGATGAAGAATCAAGAAATGGACACGAAACAGCTTGGCCAATGATTCTAGAACAGTTAGAAAATAGATTAATTGAACGTGCAAATTTGAAATAACAGGTGTTATTTCAAATTCCATTCAAATATACATTTTTGTCTTTCACCTTTTTGGTACATCTCATTATATGAAGGTAGGTCTACGATTTCTTTAAGACTAAGACCTGCCTTTTCACAAGTTCTTATTAATTTATTCATTCCATGTGAAGTAGCAACTTGCTTAATAATCGCACATGCTTTTGAGGCATAACCATTACCTCTATAGTCTTCATATATTTCATACCCTATGTTTCCACCATAATATGAATTTTCATTATTACCGATACGAAGATCTATTTTACCAATGCTATATTTTGAGTTGTGGAGAGTAATTATATATTTATAAGTAGGAACATAACCTTTCTCCTCATTAGCAGGAATTTTGTTTTCTATAATTAAGTCAATTTCACCATCAGTTAAGTAATCAAAATTTTTAAATTCAAACATGATATCCACTTCCATTTAAAGTATTTAACAATATTATAAAGGACATACCTACATAAGGTAAGTCCTTTATAATATTATTTAAATTGAAAATATTCAAAATGAAAATCTTTTACTTTAAACATGCCTTTCTCTAAGTCCTTTGAAGCTTTTAACCTCATAGCCTTTGGACCGCAGAAAAACACATCGTATTCTTTATCTTTAGATAGAAATTCTTCAAAGTCTTTAGTCTCTAAAAAACCAGTTTTTGAACTATCAAATAAATGTATATGAAGATTATCTAAAGGTCGCATACTTTTAAGCTCATGTACATATGGAGCATCTTGTTCGTTATTATAGGCAAAGAAAAAATCAATATCATAATCTTCAGGTATATCAGATTGCCAGAAACTCCTAAAAGGAGTTACACCTATTCCACCAGCAATCCATATTTGATTTTTTGAACCCAAAGTATAATTAAACAATCCATGTGGACCAGCTAATGCTATAATATCACCAGTCTTCAAGTTATTTTTTAGTCTATCAGTATGATCGCCTAAAACCTTAATAGCAAATTTAACTTCTCCAGCTTTTTCATAGGAGCTCATGGAAAATGGGTGAGAGGGGAACCCTTTTCCCTTTCCTAGCGCCTTTAAGAAGGCAAACTGGCCTGGCTTATAATGCATGTATTTTCCGCTTGAGGAGCCTGTAATCTCAATGGTGTTTTTTGCTATTTCTTTAATGCTGATTACGTTATATTTATATTTGAAGGCAGTAAATTCATATAAAAATATACTGTATAGGGCAGATAGAATTCCGATAACATTAATTAGATTCATCCATACACTATAAGCACTTGATGAGAAAGTTGGATATTCAGAATCCAAATAATAATGTATAGTTCCAAAAACATAAGGGATGAGCATTAATGCATGTAGAACTTTCCATTTTTGATATTCAAGCTTATAAGTTATTAGAAAAAATATAACAAAGGCTGTGAAAATATATAAACTTAAGCTTCCAAGTTCCTTTCCTGAAAGATGAAAACCTAAAAAACTAGATCCACCCTCTTTTGAAAAACCACCTGGAAGTCTAACCCCCTTCATTCCTTTAAACTCAGAGGGACCTTCTCCACCAGAAAAATTACGAACCTTTAAGGTAAGGTCATGTGCCCATATTAAAATAATTGTTAAAATACTCAGATACTTATGATAAATATAGGATTTATCTAACCCATTAAAAAGCTTATCAATAAGGCTGTGTCTAGTGCTAATATAGTTAATCCAAGCCAAAGTCACCAGGGCTATAGAAGCTAAAAGTTGAGAATATCCTCTAAAAGAAATTCTAGAATTACCTGACGCTTCAAGATACCAAAATATATAAGTTAAAATAAAGGTAATTAAAATAATTACTATTCCAAAAATTTTTTTCATTATAAATCCCCTTTGCATTAGTAGTATTAATATTAGTTATTATCAAAGGTATTAGGTTTTATGTATTAATGAAAATAATGCCAGTTTGTGATATAATGATATACTGTATGAAAACAGTAAAATAATAAAATATTGAAGACTAGAAATTCATATATTATAATAAGTTTGTTAAATGTATTTAATTATGGGAGGGTTAATTATGTTTTTTTCATCTTCAGCAAAGAGCAAACCAAAATTTGAAGTAAACAAAAATAGTGATGGTCAATATTACTTTCAGTTAATAGCGGCTAATGGAAAAATTATTGCGACTAGTGAAAAGTTTGCTACGAAGGAAAATTGTATGCAGGGTATTGAATTAGTAAAAAGTAGCGCAACTTCTGCAGATATTGTGGATTGGACATAATATTGTGAAAGTAAATATATATGCATAGTGGAATAATTATTTATTATTAAACATAAGGGCTTTGCAGCATATGCAAAGTCTTTATGTTTAAGGGTGCATTAGACTCAAATATTGAAGAAATTATATATAGTAGTATATAATAAAAAGATATAGAGAATTATTTACTAAATAAAATAGGGGATGAGAATTAATGACAGAAGAAAGAAAAGATGAGCTAGGCGGTTCATTTTTATTAAAGAATGAAGTATCTTTAGATGGGTTAAATAAGCTAGAAATACAAGAAATTATATTTTTAGTTCATTCTGCAAAGCATCTAAAAGCAAATAAGGTTTATGAAGATATAAATTTTGATGAGAAAATTAAAGTTTTCCTAGATGTATTAAAGGAAAAAATAAAATCAGCTGAGGAATTTTATGTAGCTTATGATAAAAGTACTAACTATCCATACATAGATAATGAAGAAAGAGTGTGGATGTTTTCAAAAGAGAAGTATGCTAATAATGCCAAAGATTACTTCATGCAGCAATTATTAATGCTAGATATTAGAAAACTAACTGGAGAAGATGTATTATTAGCATTTGCAAGACTACATACTCTAGGAATTGACAGGATTTTAATTGATAACGGAGAATATAATATTGAAATTAATAGAGATGGAATAGTGCCACCACCAGATTGGACAGATGTTCCAGAAATAAATATTCCTGTGACTAATCCTATGTTACAACGCTCAATGGTTAAATTCTTTCAATTATTATATTCAAAACAGAATTTTGAAGGCAGAAATCAAGTTGTTAGTGCCTTAGAAAGTGAAATGATAAACCAAGTAGTTAATGCAAAATATCTACTTCCAATAAAGGTAATTGAAAATACACCATCAATTGCAGAGTCTAATAATGTTAAGGTCTTAAAGGAAGGGACTACTATTCAAATTGCAAATATAGTGGATGAAAATAATATTGCATGGTTACCTGTCTTTACTGATTGGATAGAATTTAATAAAGTATATAATGAAAATGAATGGCAAAGCAATATTACAACCTATGATGATTTGCTTGCATTGTCTGAGAAGATGCAGGGAATAGTTATAAATTGTAAAGGAGTTAGTCTAAGTATTAATGATATAAATAAAAAGAAGATAGAAGAATTTAGAAAATAGAAAAAATAAGTTGCAAAAGAAAGTCAATTTTGGCTTTCTTTTTTTAAAATACAAATGTTGGTATAATAACAATATATTTATATAAGTAATAAATGACTGAGTAAGATTATTTTCTACAAATTAAGGAGTAATGATAATGTATGAATTTCAAGCCAGAAGCTTTATATTTGAGATCGTAGTTAAATTAATTTTCGGAGGAATATTAGCACTTATACCTCTTGTTAATGAGTTTAAACATAGAAAGATGAAAAAGCGTATAAGAAAAGGTAAAAAAAGAGGTAATGAATATGAAATATTTGGAGTAAATATTAGTTTATTTAGTATAGTATGGGCTGTCCTTTTATTCGGAATTACTTTTTTCTTAATGAGGTCATACTTTTTTGATATTCCATCTCTTGCAAAAGGAGATTTAAGATTTGTTAAAGGAACAGTTATTGATGTTAAGAACAAAAGTAAAGATATTCATGATTATGTTAACGTAGATGGACAAGTAGTTAGTTTCTTTTTGACAGGAGATGTTGAAAAAGGTGATGAAGTTAAGATTGGATACCTTAAGCATACATCAAGAGCAATTTATTGTACTAAGGCCGTAAATGGGAATAACTCGGAATATGAGGAAGTTGGATTTCCATTAAAGGATGTAGAGCTATTTGTAGAAACTGTAGCTATATTTTTGGGAGCAGTGTTGTTTATTTTCTTTTTTCTTAAAGCTAAAGACAAGTTTAGGAAAGGTAAAAAAGAGAAGAGTAAAGATAAAAAAAGATAAATTGTTTAAGAAAGTCAGGTTTGACTTTCTTTTTTATTTTAAAACAGAACATATTATATATTTCCATAATATTATAAAGTGAGCATAATTATAATTAATTAACTCAAGGTATCAGTATGTATAAGGGGGAGAATACAATGGCAGATGTGCAGAGATATTTGTATATTACAGTAGTAGCAGAAACGCCTAGATTAGCCAGAGTAGCTCGTGTTAATGAGCTAATAAGATATATAATTACAGTAACTAATATGTCAAGTGCTAGAGTAAGAAATGTAAATCTAATATGCACCTTTGGTAGAATGGTAGCTTGGAATCAAGAAAATTCAACACCAGGCTGGGAACCCCAAGTCGGTTTATTAGAAGCACCTATTGATATACTAGGAATGTATTATCCAGCAGGAGATATCTTCCCATGGGCATCACAAACATTTATAATAGCAGCTCAACCAGTGGATGTTGGTAGACTTTCAAATACAGTAGAAGCTAGAGGAGAAGTAGACGTACCTGAAAGTCCAGTGCCAGTAGAGGTAACGAGCGTACCAGAAATAGCAGATGTTGATTTAGTAGACGATTCAACTCCAGATGCTGTAATGAGAGTCTACAATGAAAACCCAGGAACTATATCGGTAAATTATAGTCTTTGGAAGAGCAAAGTTCTTAAACAAAAAAGAACTCTATAGACTAAAGGAAGTATTAAATAATTAAGAAGACATCTTGTTTATCATAAAAGGTAAATCAGATGTCTTCATTTTCTTATAGATTTTCTTCCATAGTATATAAATAATGCTCAATTGAGTATCTCTTCCAGTCCCAAGAATGAGTACTTAAGCTTGATATAATTTCTTGGCAACCAGGGCAGTTTTGATGATGCTTATAAGTATATCTAAGCCAATAAAGTGATTTAGTTACAGATGGCTTAATATGCTTAATAAACTCATCGTAATTAGGCAATCTACCTCTATAGCCTAAATAACTATTTATGTGCCAAGAATAAAATATAAAACCTGCACTTGGTATCCTACTTCCCCCTTTTGATATAGTAGAATCTTTTCGAATTCCAACATAATCGCCAAAAGCATCAAATCCTAAATGTGCATAATCATATAATAATGAATTATTAGCCTCAGTAATTACATATCCATCAATCATTTTGTTAAATATGATATTGGGATTAATTGCAGATCTTATTATTACAGAGGTAAATCCTATAGCTTCTTTTAATTTATTTATTTGAGCTATGGGAGTTTTTAATTTGTGAGAATTATGCATGTCATTTTTAATATCAAGGATTAAGATATCATTTGGTTTTATAACTTTTTTTATATCCAAGAGAATGTTTTGGAGATCCTTTGAATTAAATATTCGAAAGCAAATGGTCTTAAAGCTTTTTCTAAGCTCCTTACAATCATTTATAAAGGTATGCGCTACATAAGTGACTTTGGGATCATAAGAAAGAGTAGGAATAATATTATTATTTATGGCAAGAGTTTTATAATAATGAATTTTTAGTGATGGATTTAGTTTAAATTTACTTAAAAACAACTTTACATTTTCTCTTGTTCCTTTGTTTACATTCATATAAATAGGTATATCAACAAGTATAGGGTGGTTAAGTCTCGAAAGGTCATTTAAATAAGTATCTTGAAAGGTTCCAGTTCTTTTTTGAGCAGCTCTCTCATTTACCAGCTCTAAAAGAGGCAGTGTCTTATTTGAAAGCTTTACATTCATGAGTGCCTTTCTTTCTTCTCTTATGTATCGCAATACGGGTACATACTTCAATCTCATATTCATTCCCAAGTATATTATTATATTAAAATGAATATGAGATTGAAGTTCAATTTATAATACATTTCTCTGTACATATTATTTGAAATTTGAATAAAGAAATATATAAACAAAAATAAAAAGTAATGAATTGATTCATAATAATATAAAGTTTCAGTAAAAACCTTTTATAAAAAGGAGTATTAATTATGACTAAATTTCATTTTACTTCAAGAGCTATTTGCAGTGAATTTAATATCTCAAAAATAAGCAGTTATTATAATATAATCAAAAAAATTAAATGGGAAGAACCTTTGGTTTTAAAAGAGAAACATTTATCTAGTTTTAATAATTCAGAAAATAAAATAGTTTATATTTATTATTTTGGATCTATTGTGTTTGTGAATTTTACAGAAAAAGAAATAGATGAATTTATAGAAAATATAAATAACATTCCTGGTAGTATAAAGAGCATGAATAAGGATATGAAATACGATTGTATAGAAGAATATGATATAGTTTCAGATAAAAGTAAAGAAGCTGAAATGGGCTTTGAGATATACAGTACTAAAGACATAGAAAATTATCATTTAGATATGACGGCACTTGTTTTGGCTAAATCAGTTGCTCTAGAAACAATAGAAAACAGAGTATCTGTGGTTTTAGATGAAGTTGAAAAAATAATACTGTCTCTTAAAAAAGGTAAAGTAAATATAACAGGAAAAAAGTCAGCATCTATAATAGGGAGGGTTTTATCCTTTAAGCATACAACTATATCTTACATAATGTTACTTGATAAACCTGATATTACATGGAAAAATCAAAATGCTGAGATTTTCTTTAATGATATTGCAGATCTTTTTGAATTAGATGAGAGATATAAGGTTTTAAATGCAAAGATACAATCTTTATTAGATACAATTGAAATCTTTGCAGATTTAAGCCATACAAGGACTTCTACAATCTTAGAAATAATAGTAATACTATTAATTTTAATTGAGGTAATATTTGCATTTGAAGGTCCCATTAAGGAATTATTTTCAAAATGATTAAATAATAGCTATTGTTAAAAATTAGGAAATGGGTGTATATTATATATAATGCATTAATATCGGATTATAAGGTTTTATGAAGATAATTATTTATAGATACCATGAATCAGGGGGGAATATATGCCTACATTGAAAGATATAGCTAAAGAAGCAAATGTTAGTGTCACTACTGTGTCCAATGTTATACATGGGAATTATAAGCGTGTTGCACAAGAAACTGTTGATAAGATAAAAATGATTATTGATAAAAATAATTATGTACCTAACATGACAGCAAGATCTTTAGTAAATAAATTATCAAAAATCATTGGAGTAATTAATCATGTAGTGCCAGGAAAAGGCGGAAACTTTATTTCAGATCCATTTCATAGCGTTGTAATTGATGGAATAGAAGAAAAGCTTAGAGAAAAAGGTTATTATTTAATGGTACGCATAGTATACAGCCATGAAGACTTATTTTCCTTGCTTCGCAACTGGAATATAGATGGTCTAATTTTGATTGGTTTGTTCCAAGACGAATTTTTTGAAAAACTAGAGAATGCAAATGTACCTTTTGTTCTTATAGATAGTTATGTAGATAATCCAAAGGTGCTAAATATCGGAATAGATGACTGCAAAGGTGGATACTTGGCTACAAAATATTTAATAGATAAGGGGCATAGTTCTATAGTTTTTGCATCGCCTATAATTAAGCGAAATGGAGTTGTAGAGGAACGTTTTTTGGGATATAAGATGGCACTTAAAGAAGGAGGTATTTCTTTTAACTCTAAAAATATTTACCAACAGGAGATTGTTGCTTCAGAAGGTATAGAACTAGGACATAAATTAAGTAAACGTAATGATGTAACTGCAATTTTTGCTACTGCAGATATACTAGCAGCAGGAATTATATCTGGACTCAATGAACAAGGGAAACGTGTACCAGATGACTTTTCTGTAATCGGTTTTGATGATTTATATATTAGTTCAATTACAGCACCTAGACTTACAACAATTCATCAAGATCCACAAGAAAAAGGAAAGGTTGCTGCAGAATCTCTTATAAAAGTTATTGAAGGAGAAGAAATTGAAAATAATAATTTGATTTTACCTGTGTCATTAGTAGAAAGATATAGCGTAAAGGATATAAATAATACAAAATGAGCATAATTTATAAAGAAATCGACAAATAGAGCTAAGTACAGATTTTAAGTACTTAGCTTTATTTGTAGCATTTTACATTAAATGGTCTTAGAGTAATATATTGACAATGGGTATGTAAACCTTTATACTGAGATTAAGTTGAACGTTAAACCTAATTAATTATAAATTATCAAGGGGGAGAATAAATGAGAAAGAACCTTCAAAAAATTATTGCTATTGGACTTATGTTATCAGTAGTTGGAATTACCGGATGCGCTAAGAGCAAGCCAACATCTACAGATTCTAAAGGCCAAGTTACAGTTAAGCTTGGTATATGGCCACAGGATGGATTAACTGATCAAATTGAACAGCATAAAAAATGGGCAGCACAAATCTTAGAAAGTGATAATGTAAAAATTGAACCAGCATATTATAAATATGCGGTAGATAGCTTTGTTTCCATGGCAACAGCAGGGAATGCTCCAACTATATTTGATACATGGTATACTGAGCCACAAAAACTTATAGACAATGGATTTGTTAGAGACATAACCCCACAACTAAAGGAACTTGGCTGGGATACAAAAATGAACCCAGATGTAATGAAATTGCTTTCTAAAGACGGTAAGATATATGGCTTACCACGTGATGGTTATGCTGAAGGATTAATGATTAATGCAAAGCTATTTAAAGATGCAGGTTTAGCAGATGCAAATGGAAAACCTATATATCCAAAAACTTGGGATGAACTTGCACAGGATGCAAAAATCATAAAAGAAAAGACTGGACATGCAGGTATAGATATTTTAGCTAAAGATGCTGCTGGCGGCTGGCTTTTCACAAATATAGCTTGGGATTTTGGAGCTCAATTTGAAGTTCAAAAAGATGGTAAATGGACTGCACAGCTTAATTCAAAAGAAGCTATAGCAGCAATGCAATATGTAAAAGACTTAAAGTGGAAATATGATGTTTTAACTGCAGATCCAACTAATGAAGATTGGGCATCAGGTTATAAAGCTATCGCTACTGAAGATGCTGCAATGTATATAGCATCACCTGACTCTGCTGATCAATTAGCACTAAATAAAATGGACATTAAAAACCTTTCAATGGCGCCATTACCAGCAGGACCAGATGGAAAACAATATGCATTAAGTGGAGGAACTCCATATATGTTTGCTGCAAATGCTACTGATGACCAAGTAAAGGCAGCACTTAAGTATCTTGTACTTATGGGAAAAGCACCTGTAACTACAGATGATTCTATAAAAGGTTTAGAAGCAGATGCACAGGCTAGAGTTGCAAAAGGAGTGCCTATACTACCATCATTCCCAGCATGGACAGATCCTGATTATCTAAAAGCTCAAGCAGATGCTCAAAAGAAATACTTAAATGTTGATATGTCTTTATACAATGATTATTATGATTGGATAAAGAAACCAGGTGTATTACACCTTGAAGAACCTGTAGCTACTCAAGATCTATACAAAGAATTAACTAACGTACTTCAAGCTGTTCTTACTGATAAAAATGCTGATGTTTCTCAATTATTAAATAAAGCAAATACCAACTTCCAAACTGTTTTAGATAACACTAAATAGAGAATAACAATAATTATTTAAATGAGATTATAGCATGTTCTTTGCAATTGCAGAATCCTTTGTTTAGTTGCAGGGGACATGCATAATTTTATGAAAAAATAAAGTGCAGAAGGGGGACTCCGATGCTTCAAGTAAAAGGAAAGCCAAAAGTAAATAAAATAAATAAAAAAAATAAAACTAATATTTTTATAAAAAAGAATATATCTGGATGGCTAATAATGATTCCTGCAATTATTTTATTTATATTCTTTGTGTGGGAGCCTTTAATAGAGAACATAAGACTTTCGTTCTATAGTGCTAGAGGAATTACTACTGTAGATTTCGTTGGTTTGCAAAATTATAGGGATGTTTTCAAAGATCCAGCATTTATTCCGGCTATAAAAAACACAATGGCCTATACCATTTGGTCATTAGTTTTAGGATTTTTAGTACCAATCGTTATGGCTATTTTAATAAATGAGATGGTTTATGCTAAGGGGCTTTTTAGAATAGGAACATATTTCCCAAATGTAGTTCCAGGCCTTGCGACAGTAATGATGTGGGGATTTATTTTTAGACCAGGTGAAACTGGAATTCTAAATATAATTTTGCATCAGTTTGGAGTGGAACCTCAAGTTTGGTTAAATGATCCGAAACTCACTATTCCACTAATAGTAATAACTATGACTTGGAGGAGTGCGGGGGCCACAGCCTTAATATATTTAGCATGCCTTCAAGGTATTAATCATGAATTATATGAGGCTGCAATTATTGATGGTGCAAGCATATGGAATAGAATAGTTCATGTAACTATTCCAAATATGAAAAATTTAGGACGAACACTTTTAATACTTCAGGTTGTAGCAGTTTTCCAAGTTCTATACGAACCAATGGTAATGAAGAATGGTGGACCTAATAATGCATCTATATCAATTATGGAATTAGTTTATAACTTAGCATTTGGTAAATTTGATTTTCCAAAGGCAGCAGCTATTAGTGTAATGATGAGTATATTCTTGATAACAGTAACTGTAATTTATAATAAATTTGTTAAAGCAGAGGATATGTAGAAAGGAGTGAGCTATTTTGTCTAAAATTTCACTTAAAGAAAATGGCATTATTACTAAATCAGATTTAAAAAGGCCAAAAGTAAAAGTTCTTTATTTTATAATGTTTATTATTTGTTTAATTATCGTTATATTATCTGCAGCTCCTCCAATTTGGCTTTTCCTTCAAAGTTTTAAAGATATTCAGGAATTTACTTTAACCACATCTATATTGCCTAAATCCTTTGATTTTAGCAAGTTTACACAGACATGGAAAGAGCTTAAGTTCTATAAGTATTATATTAATTCTTTTATTTCAATCGGAGGTTCTATCATATGTGCAATAGTATTCAATGGACTCTTGGCATATGCAATTTCAATTCTTAAACCTAAAGGAAGTAAGATCATTTATACACTTGTAGTTTCAAGCTTGATGATTCCTGCAACCACAAGTATAGTTCCGCTATTTGTAAATATTACAAAAATACATCTTAATGGATCTTTCATTCCACTTTGGCTTTCTGCTGGAGCAAGTGCTTTTTATGTGGTTTTATTCAAGGAGTTTTTTGACGCACTTCCTAAATCTGTTATTGAAGCTGCAAGGATAGATGGCTGCAGCGACCTAGGTATTTTCTTTAGAATAATAATGCCATTAAGTAAGCCAATTACAACAGTAATAGCTATGTATGCACTGAATGCTGCTTGGTCAGACTTTTTACTACCTAGTCTTCTGCTAAATAATACTGGACTTGAAACTGTTATGGTTAGATTATTCCAATTTAAAGATGCCACAGGATCACAAGTTGATGTTCTTAGAGCTATTGTGTTCGCAATAATTCCTCCAGTTATATTGTTTACTATTTTCCAAAAACGAATTATAGAAGCAAGTAATTTTTCTGGAACAAAGGGATAAAATAAAAATTTAAATTAAGTGGGGGTATGTAGCAATGGCGAAGTTTGCAGATATATATTATAAAATTGATCCTTGGAAGATTATTGAGGAAGGCTTTGACGAAGAAAGAAATATGGTATCAGAATCAATTTTTTCCCTAGGAAATGAATACATGGGAGTTAGAGGCTATTTTGAAGAAGGCTCTACCTGTGAGAAGCTTCTCGGCAGTTATTTTAATGGAGTATATGAATATTCCACTGATGTAAATAGGTCAGGATATAAGGGAATTATTGATCACACACATTTTATGGTGAACTCGGTAGATTGGCTTTATACTAGGATATTAGTCGATGGTGAAAGATTAGATTTAAAAGTATCACAGTATGAAAAATTTTTAAGAATATTAGATCTTAAAGATGGAACCTTAAGCAGAGAATTTATATGGAATACTAAAAGTGGTAAAAGAGTAAAGGTTAAGTTTTTAAGATTCTTAAATATGAATAAATCACAGGAAGGATTTCAAAGGATTACTTTTGAACCAATAAATTTCTCAGGAAATATTGAAGTAATAATGGCATTAGATTTTGGCATTATTCATGAAAGCAAGGGTAAGTGTTTCTGGAATGTTATTAAAAAAGAGGCTTTAGATAAAAGTGCAGCAATAATTGGACAAACGCTAACTTCAAATCAAAAGGTTTTTTCAGGTTTTACCTTTAAATCAGACAGTATTATAGGTAAGAGTGTTTATGAAGATGAAAAGACTATTGGATATAAGCTTAATATTAGTCTAAAGCAGGGTGAAATAAGTAGTGTAGATAAGTTAGTATCTAACATTGTGCTTAAAGATTCATCCATGGATAATGAAGAACTTTGGAATATAGGAATTAATTCAGTTAGGGAGCAAGAGGGTAAAGATATAGATTATGCCCTTGAAGAAAGTAAAGCTTATTGGAATAACATATGGAATAGATTTGATATTCAAATAGATGGTGATGAGAAGAATCAGCAAGGTATACGTTTTTGTATTTTCCAAATGACTCAAACCTATAGCGGCCAAAATCCTACAAATAATATAGGGGCTAAAGGCTTAACTGGTGAGGCGTATAACGGACATGCCTTCTGGGATACAGAAACTTGCTGCTTCCCTTTTTATCTTTTTAATAATTTAAAGGCAGCTAAAAATTTATTAGAGTTTAGATACTCTAAACTAGGAGAAGCAAAAAAACGTGCTAAGATGTTAGACTGTGCGGGAGCTTGTTATCCTATAGCAACCTTAAATGGAGAAGAAGCTTGCGATTTATGGCAGCATGCAAGCTTGCAGTTCCAACCTAGCACAGGAGTTGCATATGCAATTTGGCATTACGTACACTTAAGTGATGATAAAGAATTTTTATTTAATCACGGGGCTGAAATGTTAGTTGAAATAAGCAGATTTTTAAAGACTAGAGGAGCCTGGGGAGGATTAAATAGTAAATTTGGAATATATGCAGTAATGGGACCAGATGAATTTCATATGATGGTTAATAATAATAGTTATACAAATTATATGGCTAAGAAGACTTTTGACTATACCTTAGAAGTATTAGCTGAAATGAAAGAAAAAAGTTTAGATTTGTTTAAGAAGCTACAAAAGAAAATAGACTTTTCTGAAGAAGAGCTTATGGATATTAAGAAATGCTCAGATAATATGAATATACTTTATGATGAAAAAACTAAAATATATGAGCAGCATGAAGGATATTTTGAATTACCTCATATTGATGTAAATTCTATACCGGTTGAGGAATTTCCACTTTATAATAATTGGTCTTATGACAGAATATATCGCAGCGATATGATAAAGCAGGCCGATGTTTTAATGTTTTTATTCTTATATAATCAAGAGTTTAGTTTTGAATGTAAAAAAGCTAACTACGAATATTATGAACCTAGAACAATACATGAGTCTTCACTTTCTCCATCCATTCACTCAATATTAGCCTCTGAACTTCAAAAGCATGAAGAGGCATTTAAATTCTTTGGGTTTGCAACAAGAATGGATCTTGATAACTATAATAGAAATACTAAGGAAGGTATACACACAACTAGTTTAGCTGGAGCTTGGCTGAATATTGTTTATGGCTTTGGTGGTATGAGAAGTGATGGAGAAGTTCTTAAGTTCAACCCATCCATTCCAAAGGCATGGAACAGCTATTCATTTAGAGTAGTCTATAAGTCAGCAGTACTTTCTGTTAATGTAAGTAAAGAAGAGTTAACTATTAAAGTTATAAATGATAAGTCAGTAGAAATAGAAGTATATAATGAAAAATATTCTATAGATTCAGTAGGTATTACACTAAGAATTCCAGAAGGTTGGAGGGAGTAATATGGCTTGGGATGTAAAAGAAGAGAGGTTTAATAAAGAGAATATAGTTAATAACGGAAATAAATTTATTACTGGAAATGGGTATATGGGATTCCGTGGAACCTTGGAGGAGTACACAAAAAATGAACTAGTTGCCTGTAATATCTCAGGTTTATATGATAGGCAAGGGGATAAGTGGCGTGAGCCTATTAATGCTCCTAATGGAATATTTACAACTTTGTTTGTAAGTGGTAAAGAATATTCAGTGCTTAAGGAAGAACCCACAGAACATGCACAAATTCTTGATATTAAAGAAGGAATCCATAGAAGAAATACAGAGTGGAATAGGGAAGAAGGAAAGGTTAGTATCAAATCTGAACGTTTCATAAGTCTTTCTAATGTTCATTTAATCTGCCTTAAATACACTGTTTTATCAGAAGAGTCTTGTGAAATAGAGATTAATACAGGTATTGATGGAGATGTATGGGATATAAATGGCCCTCATTTAGAAAATTATAAACTTGAAAATGATGCTGAATATATAAAAGTATCTACCTTAACTCAAGAATTAAAAGTCCCTGTTGTGGTAGCAGAAATCTGTAAAAGAAATTTTGAAGCAGAGGAGACTATATTAAAAATTGATAAAAGTATTCTTAGAAATATAAAGTTTAAGGCCGAATCAGGAGTAGAATATACAATTTATAAATATGTATCTGTTTGTACTGGAAATGATGATGTCTTAAATATAGAAGCTGATTGCTTAGATACATCTATTAAGGCTGCTGAGGATGGATATGATAAAAATTATTGTGATCATGTAACAAAGTGGAATGAAAGATGGGAAGTTTCTGATGTAATAATTGAAGGTAATGAGGATGATCAATTAGCACTTCGTTATAGCATATATCAACTTCATATTATAGCGCCTGTGCATTCAAATAAATTATCAATCCCAGCAAGAGGGCTTTCAGGACAAACCTATAAAGGTGCTATTTTCTGGGATACAGAAATGTTCATGCTTCCATTTTTCCTTCATACATCACCAGAAGTCGCTATTAATTTAGTTAATTATAGAATTAGAACCCTAAAAGGAGCTAGAGAAAAAGCTAATTATTACGGTTTTAAAGGTGCATTTTATGCATGGGAAAGCCAAGAAGATGGACAAGACGCATGTAGTGATTTTAATGTAACAGATGTATTTACTGGACGTCCTGTTAAGACATATTTTAAGGACAAACAGGTTCATATAAGTGCTGCAGTGTCTCATGCAATATGGGAAACTTATAAATTTACTGGAGATTACAACTTACTTTTAAATGGAGGAGCAGAAGTAATTCTTGAATGTGCAAGATTCTATTATTCCTATGCGTACTTCAAAGAAGATAAGGATAGGTATGAAATCTTGGATGTTATTGGACCAGATGAATACCATGAAAGAGTAAATAATAATGCATACACAAGTAAGATGGTTTATAATACTTTAGATATTGCACTTAAAACCTTAGAAATATTACAGGATAAATATCCTGAGGAATGTTTAAAACTTCTATCTAAAATTAAATTTAGTAAGGAAGAAATTTTAAATCTTATTAAGTTTAAAGAAAAGCTTTATGTGCCAATGCCAGATGAAAAAACTTTAGTGATAGAGCAGTTTAGTGGTTATAATCAACTAGAAGATTGCACTCTAGAGGAAGTAAAAAGTAGACTTCTAGATCCAAAAGAATACTGGGGTGGAGGTCATGGAGTAGCATCTACTACTAAGATTATTAAGCAAGCAGATGTTGTACTTATGCTAAATCTATTCAAGAATGAATATTCTGAAGAAGTTAAAAAGGCAAATTGGGAGTACTATGAGCCAAGGACAGAACATGGCTCAAGCTTAAGTCCTTGTATATATGCATTGCTTTCTTGTGATATAGGAAATGCAGAATGGGCATATCCATTTTTCGTGAAAACTTCAAATGTAGATTTAACAGGAGAGTCTAAGCAGTTTGCAGGTTCAATATATATAGGGGGTACGCATCCAGCTGCAAATGGAGGAGCTTGGATGTCTGCAATTCTAGGTTTTGGAGGGCTTAAGATTCAAGAGGGTAAAATAACTATTGAGCCTAAGCTACCTAACAGCTGGAATAGACTTGCATTTAAAGTAATCCTAAGAGGAGAGAAGTATTTTATAGATATAAATAGGGATAGTAATACTGGCGATTCAAAAGTAAGCATACTAAAAACCTCTTAATATAAGAAAAGTGTTTCATTATTATATGGAGCACTTTTTTCTTTTAACATAAACTTCTTTTTTACATAACATACGGTTAACTAATTAGAACTAAAATTATAATATAAAGGGTAGTGCTAATATAAGGCTTATTCACCTCTACCATAAAAAAACTCTGCAACACTTAATGTGTTGTGGAGTTTTTTTATTGCAGTTACTAGGTATACAAAAGCAGTGGAATCGGTGTTAAAAATATAACAAAGTGTTTTTAATGACCATAATATGTTTTAAAAGTTTAAAATATTTTAAGTTATATCTCTTGATGTTAATATCTACTTGTAGCAAACGGTTACAAAGAAAATATTAAGATTGAGGGGAAGGTATTATAGATGAATTATTTTGAAGAAAGTTTAAAATTACATGAAGAGAATATAGGAAAAATAGAAGTAGTATCAAAAATGAAAGTAGAAACAAGAGAAGACTTATGCCTAGCATATACTCCTGGCGTAGCTGAACCTTGTAGAAAAATTCATGAGAATGAAGAAAACGTGTACAAGTATACAGCTAAGGGAAATTTAGTTGCAGTAGTAACAGATGGAACAGCAGTATTAGGTTTAGGAGATATAGGGCCTAAAGCAGGACTACCTGTTATGGAAGGAAAGGCAATTTTATTTAAAGAATTTGCAGGGGTTGATGCATTTCCAATATGTTTAGATACAAAGAATGTTGATGAAATAGTGAAAACTGTAAAGCTAATAGCACCAGGCTTTGGAGGAATTAATCTTGAGGATATTGGAGCTCCAAGATGTTTTGAAGTTGAAGAAAGATTAAAGAAAGAACTTGATATACCAGTATTTCACGATGATCAACATGGAACTGCAATAGTTGTTCTAGCTGGTATAATAAATGCCTTAAAAGTAGTTAATAAGAAGATTGAGGATGTAAAGGTAGTTGTAAATGGTGCAGGAGCAGCAGGAACTTCAATAGCTAAACTATTACTTTCTACTGGGGTAAAAAACTTAATTGCCTGTGATAAGGTTGGTATTCTTTACAGAGGAATAGAGAATGTGGATGATGCAAAGAAGGAACTTGCAAAGATAACAAATCCAGATAATATTCAAGGAAGCTTAAAAGATGCTTTAGTAGGTGCAGATGTATTTATAGGAGTTTCAGCTCCAGGAATTGTAACTGAAGAAATGGTACAAGCAATGAATAAGGATGCTATTTTATTTGCAATGGCTAACCCAACACCAGAGATAATGCCTGATTTAGCAAAAGCAGCTGGAGCAAAAGTTATTGGAACTGGAAGATCAGATTTCCCAAACCAAGTTAATAATGTGCTTGCTTTCCCAGGAATATTTAGAGGGGCATTAGATGTTAGGGCAAAGGAAATAAACGAAGAAATGAAAATAGCAGCTGCTTATGCAATAGCTAACTATATAAAAGATGAAGACTTAAATGAAAATAATGTAATTCCAAGTGCTTTAGATAAAAATGTAGCTATAAAAGTTGCGGAAGCAATTGCAAAAGCTGCAAAAGAAAGTGGAGTAGCAAGAATTTAGTGAATTCAAAAAAGATGAAATTTTAGGAGGTAATGTTATGCAAATTCCAATTAAGAAAACCCTTGATAAAATTCCTGGCGGTATGATGGTTGTTCCACTTTTCCTAGGAGTATTAGTAAATACATTTTTCCCACAGTTTTTAAAGATAGGTGGTTTTACAACTGCATTATTTAGTTCAAGCGCATCTTCACCAATATTGGCTTGCTTTATGTTTTTAATCGGTTCACAAATTCACTTTAAATTAGCACCAAAGGCATTAAAAAAAGGTGCACTTTTAATAACAGGAAAGTTTATAGTAGGTGCAGGTATTGGTATATTTGTAGGTAAAGTTTTTGGCCCTGCTGGAGTATTAGGCTTATCACCACTTGCAATCCTTGCAGCATTAACAAATTGTAATGGCGGACTATATGCATCTCTTGCTTCTCAATATGGTGACGAAACAGATGTAGGAGCTTACGCTTTACTATCGTTAAAAGATGGCCCATTCTTTACATTAGTTGCACTAGGAGCATCAGGACTTGCTCAAATTCCTTTCCAAGCACTTTTAGCTGTATTAATTCCAATAGTAATTGGTATGATTTTAGGAAATATTGATGGTGATATGAGAGCTTTCCTTGGAAGCAGTAAATTATTATTAATCCCATTTTTCTCATTCCCATTAGGCGCAGGAATGAATCTTGAAACAATTGTAAAAGCAGGAGGTCCTGGTATAATACTTGGAGTTATAGCTGCATTTACTGGAATAGGAGCTTATGTTTTACTAAAACTATTTAAAGAAGAACCTATAATAGGATTAGCAACAGGATCAACTGCAGGAAATGCAGTAGCTACACCAGCAGCAGTTGCAGCAGCAGATCCAACTTTAGCAGCTATAGCAACAATTGCTACAGCACAAGTTGCAGCAGCATGTGTAGTATCAGCTATCGTTTGTCCATTCATTGTTTCATTTGTCTTTAAACGTTTAAGAAATAGTAAAGCAAAAAAATTACAAAATGAAGTTGTTGCATAAATAAGTTAATAGTTAAAGGATAATACGTAGAAATTAATTATACACGGAAAAGTGGAAGACAATGATGAAAGAAGTGCATTATAATAGGATGTAGAAAATAATCCATTGTAATACTTCTGTCAGAATTCATGAACTTCTATACTTCCGTGTATTTTGGCTGTAAATTTGATGTCTCAATATTAAGGTTAGGGTGATGAATATGAAAAAAACGATGAAGCTGCAAACTAAGCTTACATTATTAATTATTTCAGTGGTTTTTATTCCTATAGCTATAATAATTTTCTTTGTAGCTTCATGGATGACTGGAAATATTGAAAGCAAGGCTAGAACTAATATTATGAATGTAGCTAAGATGGTAGCAAATTCAAAGGAAATAATAGATGAAGTTAAAGTTAAGGATCCAAATAGAAAAATTGGACCCTATATAGATATGCAGCTTAAGAATTTAGATCAGATTGAATATATAATAGTAGCTGATAAAGACGAGATTAGATATTCTCACCCAAACCCTGATATGATAGGTAAAAAGTTTGTGGGAGGAGATGAATATGGAGTAGTTTATAAGGGTGAAACATATATTTCTGAGGCTACCGGAACCTTGGGAAAAGCTTTGAGGGCTTTTACGCCTATATACGATTCTGAAAGTAAAAAGGAAATAGGTTTTGTTTCAGTAGGTACTCTTACTCAAAGCATTGAAACTGCAAAACGTAAAGCAATTATATATATAATGTTAATTGGTTTCGGTGCACTTGCTGTAGGAATAATAGGCGCATTCTTATTAGCCAATAATATTAAGAATATTTTAATGGGGCTAGAGCCTGAGGAGATAACAAAGCTTTATAACGAGAAGATGGGAATTTTATATGCTATTCACGAAGGGTTAATAGCTGTTGATAACATAGGTAGAATTACACTTATAAATGATTCAGCCTTAAAGATATTAAACTTTGAAGGGAAGATTAATAAAAATGAAATTATAGGTATGAATGTAGAAGAGGTTATTCCAAATACCCGTATGCTTAATGTAATAGAAACCGGTGAAACGGAATTTGAGAAAGAGCAGACGATAAATAATACAATAATAATGACTAATAGAATTCCTATAATGAAAAAAGGGAAGATAATAGGAGCAATTGCAAGCTTTAGGGACAAAACAGAAGTAACAAGAATGGCTGAAGAACTTACAGGTGTAAAAAAATTGGCTTGGTCATTAAGAGCTCAAAATCATGAATTCATGAATAAGCTTCATACCATTGCAGGACTAATTCAGCTTGAAGAGTATGAGGAAGTATTAGAGTTCATATCGGATATATCCAAGGTAAGAACCAACATAAGCAACATTTTAACAGAGAATATTAAGGAACCAGCATTGTCAGCTCTACTTTTATCGAAGTATAATAAAGCTGAAGAGAGTAGAGTTAAGTTAAAGATAGACGAAAATTCAAAACTAACTAAGCTACCAGAGAAAATGACTTCTGAGGAGATAGTATCACTTTTAGGAAACTTAATAGAAAATTCCTTAGATGAAGTAAAGAATGATGGGACTGGATTAATATATATCAAAATAATTGAAGATGAACACTTTTTAAATATAAATGTAAAAGATAATGGCGGTGGAATTCCATTAGAAGTTAGAGAAAAAATATACGAGCAAGGGTATTCTACAAAAGAAGGACAGCGTGGAAATGGAATGTATATTGTAAAGGAAATAATTGAAAGGTATGACGGCACCATAAGCTTAGAAGGTGATGAAGGCGTAAGCTGGGAGATTATAATACCTATGCATAAGGAGGGGAAAGCTTGATTCAAGTAATGATTGTTGAAGATGATCCTATGGTTAGAGAAATAAATTCTAAGTTTTTAAAAAGAGTAGAGGGATTTATCTTATATAAAGCTGTTTCTAATCTTGATGATGCTAAAAAATTTATATCTGTTAAAAAGCCAGATTTAATATTACTTGACGTATATCTTCCTAAAGAAAATGGTATAGATTTCTTGAAGTGGATAAGGGCACAAGAACTTGAGATAGATATAATATTAATAACTGCAGATAAAACCATTGAAAGAGTGCAGGAAGCTTTTAGATATGGAGTTGTAGACTATCTTATAAAGCCTTTTAGCTTTGAAAGATTTAAAGAATCACTTGCTCAATTTAAGGGAAGATACTATGAATTTAAGAAAAATGATGAAATAGAACAGGAAGAATTAGATAAATTAATCGCTAGTTCTAATACATCTCATAATGAAGATGATTATGCAAAAGGACTTAATAAATACACCTATAGAAGTATTTGGGAAGAAATTGAGAAAAGTAGTTATGAGGATTTTACAGCGGAGGGCCTAGCTGAAAAGTTAGGAATAGCAAGAGTAACAGTAAGAAGATATCTTGATTATATGGAAAAAGAAAATAAAGTAGAAAAACTTGTGGAATACGGAAAGGTGGGTAGACCCCAACATAAATATCATAGAATTTAACAGAACCTCGACAATACTTAGATGTGTTGCCGAGGTTTTTATAATTATTTTGAAAACTTGATTAACATTAATTTATACGATATAATTACCTAGGTAATTATTACTTAGGTAACTAATTGGAGGATGAAACAAAATGAATTTATTTGGTCATAAAGCAAATCAATTAGCTCGAAGTTTTACTAAGAAATTAAATGAAAAAATTTCTCCCCTTGGCTTATATTCTTCACAATGGGCCATTATTTTATATTTATATGAAAATAACCAGTGTACACAAATTGGGCTAAGTCAATATCTTTGCGTAGAAGCTCCAACAATCACTAGAACATTAGCTAGGATGGAAGAACTGGGATGGGTAATTCGAGAAGAAGGAAAAGATAAACGTGAAAGACTTATAAAGTTAACAGAAAAAGCCTATGAAATGTATCCAAAGTGGAAGAAAGCTTCAGACTCTATAGAAATAGAAGCTATAAAAGATATAGATAAAGATGAACTAGAGATTTTTAACAATATTTTAGAAAAGATGTTAAAGAACTTAGATTAGCTAATATATTAATATAGATTTCATGGCAGATACTAATTTGAGACATTTTAATTTTAATATTTAAACATAAGAAAAAATATAGTAAATAAGGAGCAAGCATGAAAAATATAATAAAACAAGCCTTTAAAATCAATAAAAATCCGTTTCCATGGCAAAAAGCAATAAGTGCAGCTATATGTGCTGGGGCTCCTGTAATAATTGGTCTATTGTTAGGTGAGCTGCATTTGGGACTAATGGCAGGACTAGGGAGTTTTTCATATCTATATGTTTTTAATCAACCCTATGCTCAACGTGCAAAAAGAATATTCTTTGTGGCAATTGGAATCAGTTTATCAGTTGGATTAGGCACCATAACAGCACCATATCCATTACTTGTTGTTTTAGTAGTTGGACTTATTGGTGCAACAGTAACCTTTATATTTGGTGTACTTAGAATACAAGGTCCAGCAGGAATATTTTTTGTACTATGCTTCGCAATGGCAACGGGGATGCCAGTTGATCCATCAGCAGCATCCATACGTACTTTAATAGTATTAATGAGTGGTCTTTTTGCATGGATAATAAGTATGGTAGGATGGTTTTTTAATCCACATGGACCTGAAATAAGAGCCGTGAAAGAGGTTTATTTAACTTTAGCAGCATTTAGTGACGCTATTGATAGTAAAGGTATTAATAATTTACTAAATCGTACTGTTACTGCCTTAAAGGAATCAGAAGAAACACTTTTAACTGGTTATATTTCATGGAAAAATTCATTCTTCTTTAATAGATTAGTTCTTTTAAATGAACAAGCTAATAAGTTATTCTTAGAAATGCTTGAATTACATTACAATAGAAATACTAAGCTACCAAAGGAATTTGGTGAAATGATAAGAAACTTATCTATGGGAATTGAATTAAAGGATGGAGAGAAGGTTAAGATAGCTCCACCCCCTCAGGAATTAGAACAGGAATATAGTAATTTTTTAGAGATAATTTATGATGCTGAGGCCATAATCAATATACCATTAACGTATATTGGACATGGAATCAAAATTTCAAAACCTTCATTAAAAATGAAATTTATTAAAGCCTTTGATAAAGATTCAATAGTATTTATTTACGCAGTTAGATATGGAATAGTTCTTTCATTATCAGCCTTGATAGCACATTGTTTTCAATTTTCTAGACCTTATTGGATTACATTATCATGTGCTTCTGTAATGTCGGGAGCAACTATAATGGCTACCTTTCATAGAGCAATTCAGCGTTCCATTGGTACTATTATTGGATTGATGATAGCTATTATTATATTAAGTTTACAGCCACAAGGTTATATGATAGTTATAATCAATATGTGTTTAACAGCAATTACAGAACTTTTTATTGTTAAAAATTATGCTGTAGCAGCATTGTTTATCACGCCAAATGCTTTGCTTATAGCAGAAAGTTCAACTCAAATTCATAACTTTACTTATTTTGCATCAGCACGTATTATGGATGTGATAATTGGGTCTATGATTGGATTAATTGGTACTTACCTTATTGGGCATCATTCAGCATCTAGTCGATTACGCAATTTAATGGTGAAATTAATACGTAGTCAGTCTAGAATGTTAGTTAGATTGACAACTAACAAAGACGGAAATAATAATGAAAATACAAACTGGATAAAAGAAAAAATGAATATTAATCTTGTGAACTTTCAGATGGCATATAATACTGCTTTAGGTGAAATACCAAATGATGAAAAGATGCTTGAAATGATGTGGCCAGCCTTTTTTTCCTTAGATCGTACTAGTTATTTACTTAACCAAAGTTATAAAGCAAAGGGATATATAAATTTATCAGATGAAGAGTTAGCACAATTATTGCTTGTATTTGAAACTATGGCAACAGCTATTGAGCAAAAACAATTGGTGCAGCCTAAAAAAATACATGCAATGGATGAAATATCGAAAATTTGCGATGAAATCAATATACTTCAGGAGTCCCTAAGTATAAAATATTAATCTTAAAAAGCACTATTTTCTTTTGATCTGACCCCAAAAAGTTAGACAATTTTAACTAAACAGCTATTGAGGATTGAATTCTGTATTGTACAGG
>NZ_JAKGTF010000017.1:0-83204 GCF_022324735.1 Clostridium sp. YIM B02551
CGCGATAGCTCAATGGTGGAGCACTCGGCTGTTAACCGATAGGTTGGAGGTTCGAGCCCTCTTCGCGGAGCCATAATTTAAATAAGTAGTAACTAAATTCAGCGAAAGCTGGATTTTTTTATTTTCAAAAATTTATTATAAAAAAAGGTGAGCAATAGATAAAATAGATTTTTCACAAACTTCCCTTATATATGTGATATTTAAATTAATTAATTTGTAATACAAATTAATATATTTGTTACACAGTGTTTGTACGATAATAATAATATATATATAGGGGGAGTATTATGAAGAAGAGAGGCTGGAGAGTAACTTTATTTTTTAAATTATTAGTTAGTACAGTTATAGTAAGTAGTTTATCTGCGATTATATTTTATAAAGTATTAAATAGTAGGAGTGAAACAATAAAAACATCAGCAATAGGTAACAAACAACAAAAGGTAATATCAGCAATTGATGCAGAAAAAGATAATCAAGTACCCAATATAACTGAAGAAGATAAACAACGTGTAGAAGATATATCAAAAGAAAAAGAAGGAAGTAATGTAATAGGCGTACATAATATGTTAATAAATCATACAAATTTACATAAAGATAGAAAAGTAGCGTATCTTACATTTGATGATGGTCCTTCTACAACAGTTACACCTAAGATACTAGATATATTAAAGCAAAACAATATAAAAGCCACATTTTTTGTATTAGGAGAACTTATTGATAAATCAGAAGGATCAAAGAAAATACTAAAGAGGATAGCAGAGGAAGGTAATTCTATAGGTAATCATACATATACACATAAATTTAATGTTTTATATCCACATGGAGTAGTAGATACAGATGCTTTCATGCAGGAAATAGATAGAACAAATAACTCTATAAATTCTATTTTAGGGGAAAAATATATTCCCAAAGCAATAAGATATCCAGGTGGACATATGTCATGGAAAGGAGAAGATGAAGTGGACAAGCAGCTTCTTTCTAAAGGCCTTTATTATATTGATTGGAACTGCATTATTGGTGATGCAGAAAGCAAGAAAAAGACAAAGGATGGACTTTTTAAGAGATTCAAAGATACTCAAAATTTAGTTAAAAAAGATAATGATCTGGTTATATTAATGCATGATTCTTATGGTAAAGAGGAAACAGCTAACGTCCTACCAGAAATAATAGATGATTTGAGAAGAGAAGGATACCAATTTGATACAATAAAATAAGATTAACTTTATGAAAACATGGTATAATTTATAGAGAAGTAGATACTTCTCTATTTTACTATTACTTTTTTTGAGGTGAAATAATGTATAAGATACTGATTGTTGAAGACGAGGATAGCATAAGAGGTTTTTTAAATATAAACTTTAAGAGAAATGATTTTGAAGTTATCGAAGCTGCAAATGGAGAAGAAGGAATACAAAAGGCGTTACTCGAAAAACCTGATGTAACACTTCTAGATTTGATGCTTCCAGGTATAGATGGGTATAAAGTTTGTGAAGTGTTAAGAAAAGAACATCCTAAAATGGGAATAATAATGCTTACTGCCAAGGGACAGGACATAGATAAAATTATGGGACTAGAATATGGTGCCGATGACTATGTTGTGAAACCATTTAATCCAATTGAGTTAACATTGAGAGTAAAATCGCTATTGAGGAGATTGGATATTGAAGATAAAGATACAGATAAGATTGAAAGTGGTGAATTCCTTATAGATGTCTATTCACAAAAAGTATATAAGAATAATGTGGAAATCGATTTAACTCCAAAGGAGTATATGATGCTTAAGATTTTTATGGAGAATCCAGGAAAGGCATTTACAAGAGATGAATTATTGAATTTAGTATGGGATTATAACTTTTTTGGTGATTCAAAAATAGTTGATGTTAACATAAGAAGACTTAGATCAAAGATTGAAGACAATCCTTCAGTTCCAGATCATATAGAGACAGTCTGGGGAACGGGGTATAGATGGAAGGAATAAAAATGTACATGAATAAAAGTGTTAGAACCAAAATGGTTAAATACTTCATTTTGGTTATATTTTTTATAGTTTTGATTTTAAATATTCTAATGATAAATTATATAAAAAGATATTATTATGATAGCACTGAACAGGTACTAAAGAGTGAAATAAAAACATCAGCTGATTTTTATAATAAATATTTCTCTTATACATCTCTTGAAGAAAATATATATAACAATATTGATGTTTTTTGGAGTGAAAGTAATGCTGAAGTACAAATATTAGATACGAATGGTAAACTTCTTATGGATTCTATGGGAGTAAAAGATAAGAATGTTATAGATACTTCAGATGTTAAAAAGGCTGCTAAAGGGGATTATGAAAGATGGATAGGAAAAGTAAGTTATTATGATGATGAAGTGATGGCCATATCTTATCCACTTAAATCTTCAGGAGAGATTAAAGGTGTACTTAGGTACGTCATATCTCTTAAGGAAGTAAATAACTCAATAAAAGGAATTGCAATATTTTTTATAACTATTTCATTAATCGTACTAGCAATAGGAGCAATTATTAGTTTGATTTTAGCAAAAGGAATAATTAATCCAATAAAAGAGTTAACTACTGTTGCTGAAACTATGGCATCAGGAGATTTAAATATAAGGAGTCTTAATAATTCTCAAGATGAGATTGGAAAACTATCTTCAACACTTAATTATATGGCTGAAGAATTATCAAAAAGAGAAAAACTAAAAAATGATTTTATATCTTCAGTGTCACATGAGCTTAGAACTCCGTTAACTGCAATAAAAGGATGGGTGATTACCATAAATGGTGATTATTCTGATGAAGAAGTTTTAAAAATGGGATTGGGAATTATAGAAAAAGAAACAGAACGTCTATCCAATATGGTTGAAGAGTTACTAGATTTCTCAAGGCTCATTTCTGGAAAAATAGCTCTTAAAAAAGAAATGATATCGATAAAAGATATAGTAGATTATATTGGAATATATATGACACCTAGAGCCAATAGAGATAACATAGAGTTCATAATTAATATACAAGAAAGTCTTCCAGAAATATGGGCAGATGGAGATAGAATGAAGCAAGTTTTTATTAATATAATAGACAATGCTTTTAATTTTACTGAGCCTGGCGGAAGAGTAGAATTATCAATAAGCAAGGAAAAAAATAGTAGTCAAATTCTAATCAAACTTAAAGATAATGGGTGCGGAATTGAAGAGGATATATTACCTAAGATTAAGGAAAAATTCGTTAAAGGAAAAAATTCAAGATCTCAAAATGGAATTGGATTATCTATTTGTGATGAAATTATTTCACAACATGGAGGAAGCTTAGAGATATATAGCGAGTTATCAGTTGGAACAGAGGTAGTAATAATGCTTCCTACTGCCTTTAGAGATTAAAAGGAGGAAGAATGAAAAAAGAAATTAAATTAATGATAGTACTTTTAAGTATTCTCACATTTGTATTGATATTTTCGAAATTCAAAGTATCAGGAAATGATTTTAAAAGACTTATACCTCCTACATCTCAAAGTATTCACTTAGATGGTAAGTGGCAGAAGATATCTGCTTATAATATGAAAGACAATACAAATAAAAGTGTAGAAAAAGAGTATTATTATTTTGGAGCAGAAAAAGCCTTCGTAGAAAATAGTTCCTATGAGGGAATAGAATATAAGCTTAGAGTTGTAAATTTGAAACAGTATTTAACTTTTGAATATAAAATAGATAAGGAAATAGTATCTGACGAAGATAGAGATGTTGATGTAATAAGTATACTCAAAAATAATGGGCTAGTTTCTGAAATAATTAAAGTAGATGACGATAATATTCTAGCAATAAATGAAGATTATATATATAAGTTAAAAAAGGTATCTGAAAGCATAGATGATTATCCAGTAAAGAATAGTGATTTAAATACAACTAATAGCGTTAGTCTGAAAGATAGTAATAATAAACCAATAGGTGTATATTTAGGACTGAAAAAGGCAAGACAAGTAAATGAAGATGGAACTATAGGAGCTGAAAAATATAGGACACTTTGGATATCCTATTCGACTGGACAGGTTTTACCGGTATATCAAAGAGAAAACATATTATATCCTAGGCTTAAAGGATTTTGGGAGTTAGTACCTAATAGTTATGTTAAAAATGGAGTAAGGTTTGAATTCTTTGACACATACCCAATTAATAGTAAAAGTGATACAAAAGTAAAATCATCTGAAGCATTGCTTGATAAAGCACAGCTTGAAGGAGAAAATGCTAGGTATGGTATTGAATCAGGGAGTAAACTTGTAAATTTACTTTTTATAGGGAATAACTATATTTCAACTGAAGAATTTAATGATAGGTATTCAGATGAAAGTGGTAGATTTAAAATAATTCCTGTGGATAATATATATGCTGATAGAGGAGTATCAATTGAGTTGTTAAATGGTATTGATGGATATGAAGCTTTTAAAAATGCAGCAGATGTAGCATTAAATAATAATGAAGAGGAAGAACAAATTAAGTTAGATACCACAGATATATCATTAGTGAGAAAAAGTGGCAGATGGATTCTAGAAGGAAGGGTTTTAAGAAAAGGGGATAAACCTATTGACTTTGATATAAGAACTGTAAATACAAAGAAGCTTGTAAATTTTGATGATCTATCAGTGAAGTGGAGTATAATAAAAGCAGAAAATCCATTAGTTAAAGATATTTATACATCACCAAATGGTAAGCTAGCACTTTTAGTATTAGACGATAAAATATTAGTTTATGAAGTAGAAGATGGAAGCTTAAAAGGACAACCGATTAAGATAATAAATAAAGATAAGGATGAATCAGTGATAATGGCTGAATGGGCTGATGGTGATTTTGTGAAGGCATGGAAAAATGTATTTATTAAAAATGCAACGCTAATTGATAATTAATTCGTTCTAAAAATAGAGACCAGATAAAATCTCAATTATGAGTTTTATCTGGTCTTATTTTATTTATCTGTGTAATTCTTAAAATAATCACTCTTAATCATTTTATCTGAAATATCAAAAACTTGTTTATATAAATCTTGGTCTTCTTTGCCTAATGTTCCTCTTAGGGTTCCATTAGTTAAATAAGCAAAGGATTTATTTGTTTTTAATAAGTTTCTACCTAAAGCACTATTAATATATTTACTTTCATCAACACCCATTAAATATGATATAGTCGGCATCATATCAACTTGTCCACCATAAGTTTCGATTTTTACAGGATTATTGTAGTTCTTTTGATAAACGATATATGGAACTGATGAAATATTATTATCTAACCACCAATTTTCTGGGTTTTTCATTTCATTAACTTTATCGTTATAATATTTGTGGACTCCAGTGTGGTCACCCTCAATTACAACAACTGTATTATCTAGCAATCCATTTTTATCCAATTCATTTAAGAACATTCCTATTTGTTTATCTGTATAATGTACTGTTTGGAATGAGTTTCCTAATAAAGAATCTTTTAATTCACCAGTTAAATTTAATTCTTTATATTTATCAGGTAATTCAAAAGGACCATGGTTTGTTAATGTTACTGTAAAAGTATAAAAAGGTTGTTTCATTTTCTTTATCATAGGAACTACTTGTTTAAAATAGGTTTCATCACTTAATCCAAGGCCTATAACTTCATCAGGATTAAAAGAATAGTAGTCTATAAAGTTATTGAAACCAATTCCCTTTAGCCCGTCAGCATAGTTCCAGAAACTTCCCTTATCAGGATGTATCGCAGTAGATTCATATCCCTTTTCCCCTAAAAGTTTAGGAAGTGATATATAATCTCTATTTGGATATCTAAAGAAAGTACTACCTTTTCTTAAAGGAAGCATGCCAGTATTAACCATTAAATCTGAATCAGAACTTGTACCTTCATTTACTTGCTCAAAAACATGAGGAAAGTAGATTGAGTTATTCAAAAGTTTATTTAAATTTGGAGTTATTTCTTGACCATCGGCTTTTTGCCCAATTACAAAGTTCTCTAAAGACTCAACTTGAATTATTAAAAGATTTTTACCGTTAAATAATCCTTTGTAGCTATTATCAGGTAAGTTTTCATTTTTTTTCGCATAAAAGTCTTTAATTTCTTTTTGTTCATCTGCAGTTAATTTATATGGCTTTAAATCTTTATATGTATTATAAACATCAAATAAGTGATATCCGATAGAAGAAAAGTATCTAGCAGTATTAGTTGCATCATAGTTAGAAAATAAATATGAATTTTTAACATCTTTATTTCCTAAAACATTTATATTAAAAGGAACGTAACCAATGTATATAATTGAAATTAAAAAAGCAGCTGCAAAGCCTTTGAAATTACTTTTTACTTTTTTGAAACTCTTTCTAAAAACAATTATATATGGAATTAATACTAAAAAGTCTATAACAAATATAAAATCAAGTTTTGTAGTAAGCGATAAAATTGAGCCAGACATATTATCTAAGTTGGCAGTTTGTGTTGCAACAATTACAGAAGGAACTGTCTGGAAACCACGAAAATACCACAAATCTAATACAAATAGAAATGTAAGTAGAGCATTTATTATTAATGGAAATATCCATTTTCCTTTTCCTTTAAATAAAAGTGTAAAACTTAAGAATACTACTGCAAAGGCAATATAGTAATTCATAAATGGAGAAACAGAACCATAGCCTGTCCCAAAACTAAAATTATAAGGTGTTTTACTTCCAACAAATCCTTGAAAATAAATTCCCTTTAATGTTATTGAAATTACTAGTAGTAAATAGAAAACTATTCTAAGAATTGTGTTCCTTGTTAATTGTACTTTCAATTTTTCTATTATAGAAACTTTTAAATTAGTTAAATTCATTTTTCCCCTCCTGAATGTAGCGTTTACCTAAAAATTATATCCTAACTGTATATATAAATCAAATAACAAAATAATATCTAAATGTAAATTGTTAGATATGTAAGAACGTAGATAATAATAGAGTTGTTGTAGCAATGATAATAAGCATGTACAATGATGATATATAGGAAATTAATAAAGGTATCTTGGAGGTAAAATGAAACATTTATTTATAATTAATCCTGAAGCTGGTAAAGGAAGAGCATTGGAATATAAAGATAAGATAGAAAAGATATTTTCTAAAATAAATGAAGAATATGAAATTATTATTACAGAAAGAGTTGGACATGCTACAGAGGTAGTAAGAGAATTTACATCTAGAAATAGATATAGGGTTTATGCAATAGGTGGAGACGGAACATTAAATGAGGTGGTTAATGGGCTAGTAGGAACGGACAGTATACTAGGCGTAATACCAGCAGGATCAGGAAATGATTTCATAAGGAGTATATGGAACGAACAGGATGATGAACTGTTAATAAAAACTATAAGAGGTGATTTTAAAAAAATTGATTTAGCAAAAGTAAATAATAAATATTTCATAAATATATCATCAATAGGATTTGATGCTGAAGTAGTATATAATGCGAGGAAATATAAAAAGTATAAGTTTATAAGTGGACCATTTGCATATTTTATAAGTATTTTTATAACTGCATTAAGATTTAAAGGTGTTGAAATTGAGTTTGAACTGGATGGACAGCCCATAAATGATAAGATATTTTTAATGGCAGTAGCTAATGGTAAATATTATGGAGGAGGAATAAAAATCGCTCCTTTTGCTAATATAACAGATGGGGCATTAGAGTTATATTTAATTAAAGCAATATCAATATTTAAATTAATTAAAGAAATTCCTAAAGTTTTAAAAGGAGTACATAGTTATGGAATTAAGGAAGTAAAGTATTCAAAAATTCAAAACATTAAGGCGAAATCTAAAAATGAATTTACTATAAACATTGATGGGGAAATAGTAAGAGGGAAAGAGGTTGAATTTCTAATACTTCCTTCAAAATTAGATATGATTATTCCTAATAATTAATATTTTATTATGTGTAAAGTTAATGGAATATAATTACGATATAAAAACTATGAATAAAAAAAGAATTTTGTTTACAATAATTATAGTTACACAAGGTTTATTGATTAAATTTCTTCCTGAATATTGGTTAATAATTATTTTATTAAGTTGCATAATTTTCACTATATTAACTAGTAGTAAGTTTCAAGTTGAAGGTAGAGAAATAACATTAGATACTCATTTTTTATTTAACGCTATTAATACTATCATCTATTATTGTAGGGCAGACGCAAACATTGCACGACGATTACTGCTAGATCTAAGTGGATACCTTAGATACTTTCTTGAAAATAGAAATATCACTGTAAAGTTAAAAGATGAATTAGATGTATTAGATGCATATCTTTCAATACAGAAGGCTAGATTTCAAGAAAAATTTGATTATTCTATTGAGGAAAGTGACAGTGAATTTATTATATTTAAGAATTCTGTAATAGATTTGTGTTACTTTTTGCTAAGGGAAGGAATAATAAAAAGTAAGGGGTCAGGAAGAATTGACATTATCGATATCATTGAAAAAGACCATTTACTATTAGAAATCAATTACTTTGGAAAATTTCCTCAAAATATCGATGAATTCAGTATGAATTTCCATAGAAAATATGGATATGAAATTAAAACAACCAGAAATGATAATGGTGTAATATTAAGAATAGTAATGGCGAAAAATAACCTTAAGGAGTAGGAGAATGTTAAAAATAGCTTTGGTTGATGATGAGAATATTGCATTAGAAGAATTGGAGTATTTACTTTTAAAAGAAAACGACGTAAAAATCATTGGCAAATATACAGACCCTCATCAGGCGATTAAAGAAATCAAGGAATTAGAACCAGATGTGGTTTTCTTAGATGTTTCTATGCCAGAAATAAATGGATTCATGGTTGCTGAAGAGATTAAGAAAGTACGCCGAAATATTGAGATAGTTTTTATCACTGCTCATGGAGACTATGCTATTAAAGCATTTGAGATTGATGCAAGGGACTATGTGTTAAAACCATTTCATCCAAGAAGAATAGAAAATACTATGAATAGGCTTAGGGCTAAAATTTATGATAACTATTCTGTTGTAAAGCCTAAATTAGTAAAAAAAATACCTATTAAGTATAATGATAAGTTGAGTTTATTAGATATTGAAAGTATAATTTATTGCTCAGCAAGTGAAGGTAATGTGGAAGTAATAACTTCAAATGGTTCGTTTATATCAGAAGAGCCTCTAAATTCAATGGAATCAAGATTAGTTGATTTTAATTTTATTAAATGTCACAGAAAGTATTTAGTAAATTTAGATTTAATAGAAAATATTATTCCCTGGGCAAGTGGAACATACATATTAAAAATGAAAGGGACAGAGGAAAAGGTTCCAGTAAGTAGAAATTATCAAAGAACCATTAAAGAAATCTTTAAGATATAGGATTTTTTTATAGAAAACTTAATTTATCCTTACATAAATAAGTTATTAGTTGAGTTTAAAACCTTATGATAAATAATATTATATATGTAAATAAAACTTGGTATATCCAAGTTTTATTTATATTATAAAATAATTTAATTACATTTATGCTTTTCGCTTGAAAAAGTGGCTTTAGCACTTTCTGTACGAGGATCATGGTCAATATGCTTTTTATTATTTGATTTAGTATTATCTTTTTTTGCCATCGCTGCACCTCCTTATTACATAAAAATGTTCCTACTTAGTTTATACAGTTTTAAAGAAACTATTAGGATTTATAGGGTTTTTTATAGGAAGCTTAATTTATTCTTACATAAATAAGTTATTAGTTGAGCTTAAAACCCTTTAGTAGAAACAAATTTATTTTAAAAAATAAATTCCCTATGATAAAATATATATGTAATTAGGTATTTAATAAAACTATTCTCACCTGGAAAGGAATTGAGTCTTATGATGAGAGTTTATGATTTGGTAATTATTGGTGGGGGACCTGCCGGAATGTCTTCAGCGTTAAAAGCGAAGGAAAATGGAATAGATAATGTTCTTATTATAGAAAGAGAAGAATATTTAGGTGGAGCACTTATGCCTTGCATTCATTATGGATTTGGTGAGAAGATCTTAAATAAAAAAGTAACAGGTACAGAATTAATGCAGTATCTTGTTGATAAAGTTGAGAAAAGCAGAATTGAGTGTAGTCTATCTTCCTTAGTTTTAGATGTTACAAAGGACAAGATAATAACATATGTAAATTCTAATGATGGAGTAGTATCAATTAAAAGTAAAAATATCATATTTGCAACTGGGGCAAGAGAAAAGTATACAGGAAATATAGAAATAGCTACAAAAAGTTATTCTGGTATTTATACGTTGGGGACAGCACATAAGTTTGTTAATTTACAGGGATATTTGCCAGGAAAGTCTATAATAATTTTTGGTACTAATGATAGAGCGCTTATTATCGCTAGAAGACTTATTACAGAAGGGGCGAGTGTTAAAGCATTAATTGAAAGCAGTAATGAAATTAGGGCAAGGGTTAAGGAAAATAGGGAGATTATAGATTTGTATAATATTCCAATTTGTTTTAATTCAAAAATAAAGGATGTTTTTGGAAAGGAAAGAATAACAGGACTGGTAATTGAAAATGTAATCTCTAAGGAACAAACAGAGTTGTTTTGTGATAGCTTACTACTTACGGTAGCATGGAAATCTGAAACAGATCTATTAAAGAAAGCAAAAGTAGAGTTAATTGATAATAATGAAACAGTTTACGTAAATGATAAATATATGACATCACAAAAAGGTGTATTTGCTGTAGGATCAGTATTAAATCCAAGATATTGGGCTGATGATGCTATTATTCAAGGAGAAAAAGCTGGGGAAGAGGTTTCTAAGCTTATTCGTTTAACTAGTAAGGCTTAGAATTGTATAGTTTTTTTATAGGAAACTTAATTTATTTTTACATTAATAAGCTATTAGTTACACTTAAAATTCTATATAATTCTAATAATTGAAGCAGAAATCTATGATTTCTGCTTCAATTTGTTTATTATATACTCTGCTATTATCATGTGTCCTTTTTCATTTAAATGAATGCCGTCAATATAGATATCTTCACCACTAAAGTAAGCTTTTTCAGTAATTGAGTATAAATCGATTATTTTTATCTTATCAAATATATTTAATAATTCGTTCTTTAGATTAATTATTGATTTGTTTATCTGATTATAATCAGGATAGGAACTCCAAAGGTTGATTGATTTATTCTTATCTATAAAAGGTGGAATCAAGATGGTGGTTTTAATGTTGTTATCTTCGCATTCCTTATGCAATAAAACAATATTTTCTAATATAGTTTTATAAGGCCTATCCATTAAAAAATCATTTGTACCAGCAAGAATGAAACAAAACCGTGGTTCAATATTTATTACATCCTTCCAAACTCTCGAAAGCATTCCTACAGTTGTATCCCCATTTACACCTTTATTTAAATAAGATAAATTACAATTTGCACATAATCTATTTACCCAGGAGTCCTCCTTATGTACACCATATCCAAAAGTAAGACTATCACCTAAAAAAACTATATCCATTTTTCACCTCAAAACAACTTGTTAAAACAGTTTTTACAAACTAAGGTTTTACCTTTATTTGCTTTTATATAATCATTTGACTTAATAGGTTTATTACAAAACTCACAAATTAATAAATTATTATTTTCTGAAGTTTTGGAAGTGGTATTCTTAATAAGCTTTTTCCCATTTGAGGCTGGAGAGTAAATTAACTTTTCACTTTTGATATCTTTAGGTCTTATAGTGTATTCTATTTCATATTCACTTTCACCAAATAACTCTAGCTCAAAACGAGGATTTTCTTTGTCATAATATTCTTCTATATAAATTATTTTAATTTGAGCATCATTAACAATAAGGCCACTTTTTTCAATGCCATCAAAAATACTTTTTGTTATATTGTTAGTATCAGGATGGCGTTTAGAACTTTTATAATAAACTTTAAGTATTGCTATTAAACCCTCTTCTAGAACAATGTTTGGATTCTGTACTCTCGCTTCATAAGAAATTTCTTCTTCGTAAAGTGCGTATCTATCATGATATTTGCCAGAGTTATAGGGGAGAATTGCCCTTCCATTTGTATTAAATAATTTAAAATTAGATTTAGATATTGGAGACCCCTTCACAATAACCTTAGCATAAGATTTATTCATATATATTCTCCTTGTTATAAAATTGTAAGACTCTTTAAATTGATAATATATTCTCTATAAAGTATAATACAATATGAATGAATTTGATATATGAGGTAGTATTATGGAGAAAAAAATTATTTTATCCATTGAGAGCTCTTGTGATGAAACATCAGCTGCCATTGTAATAAATGGAAGAGAAGTTTTATCAAATATTATAGCATCTCAAATAGATATACATGAAAAATTTGGTGGAGTTGTTCCAGAAGTAGCTTCTAGAAAACATATTGAAGCAGTAAACTGGGTGGTTGAAGAAGCATTAAAGGAAGCAAATGTAACATTAGAAGATATAGATGCAGTTGCGGTGACATATGGGCCGGGACTAGTGGGGGCACTTTTAGTAGGCTTGCAATATGCTAAGGGATTAGCATATTCTTTAAAGTTACCCCTAATAGGAGTTAACCATATTGAAGGACATATTTGTGCTAATTTTATTGATCATAAAGACTTAGTGCCTCCATTTGTATCATTAGTTGTTTCAGGTGGAAATACATTCATAGTTCATGTTAAGGATTATGGAGAATATGAGATACTAGGTGAAACTAGAGATGATGCAGCTGGTGAAGCTTTTGATAAGGTAGCTAGGGCAATAGGATTAGGTTATCCAGGTGGTCCTAAGATTGATAAAATATCAAAAGAAGGCAATGCAGATGCAATTAAATTTCCAAAAGCTAAATTCCATGAAGATACTTTAGACTTTTCTTTTTCAGGATTAAAATCTGCAGTATTAAATTATATTAATAAGAAAAACATGCAGGGTGAAGAAATAAATAGAGCAGATGTAGCAGCATCATTCCAAAAATCAGTAGTGGAAGTGCTTACAGAAAATGTTTTAGCAACATGTGAAAAAAGAAAAATTAATAAAATTGCTATTGCTGGAGGGGTTGCATCTAACAGCTATTTGAGAAATAATTTAATTAAAGAAGGAAATAAAATAGGGGTTGAGATTCTATTTCCTTCTCTAGTGTTATGCACTGATAATGCAGCTATGATTGGAAGTGCAGCTTATTTTCAATTGATTAAAGGTTATTCAAGTGGGTTGGATTTAAATGCAAAGCCAAATTTAAAACTGGGGGAGAAGTAAAAAGAAATGAATATGCTTCGTCATTCTAATGGTATAAATAGACTTAAGTATAAGAAAAGCACAAATATTCCAAGAGTCATTAAGATTACAGTTTATGTAATTATTCTTATATTATTATCTTTGGCTGTATTTCAATTTGTTTTAGGAAAAGTATACAATGAGAAGTTTAAGTCAAGGTTTAAATATACAAGAATAGATGAGAAAAAAGTATTTTATAATGATTTAGGATCAGGCGAACTTACAATAGTATTTGACTCGGATTTGGGATTAGATTTAAATGAATGGAATTCCATAGAAAAAAGTTTCAAAGAAAAATATAATATTAAAACTTTTCAGTATAATAGATTAGGTTATGGATATAATGATGGAGGAAATAGAGTCGATTTAAAAAAGCAGGCAGATGATTTGAGATTGACACTAAAGAAGGCAAATATAACAGGTCCATATATATTAGTGGGTTCTGGATATGGGTCATTAGTCATGACTAACTTTGCTAATACATATCCTGATATAGTAAAAGGGGTTGTGCTTATCAATCCCATAAATGAAAAATATATAAAGGACAAGGAGTATATCAAAAATTTTGCAGGTAGTAAATTTAAATATAAAGCAGAATATATAAGCGCTTATTTTGGAGTATCATATTTTAGGGAAAAATTAGGATTACTAAAAGAACCTGAAGATGTGTTTTCTGCAGATGATGAAGAATTGGCAAGTGAATATATGTCTAATAGAATAAGAAGTAAGTATTCCCAAGCTATTTACAATGAAATTATAAATCTAGAGAATGGAGAGAGTTCTTCTCAAATAGAAGGAATGTTGGGGGAAAACCCTCTAGCAATAGTATCTAGAGAAGAAAATATGGATAAAGATAAGAATTTATTAACTTTGTCAAAATCAAGATATATTACTCAGATATCAACTAATAGCAAAGGGCAATATATACCGATATCTGATAAAGAAAAAACTTTAGAAGCAATAAACTATGTATTAGAAAAAGCAAAGGTGAATGCAAAGAAATAAATTGTAATCACTATATTAAGCAAGATATAGTATTAATTATTTTATAGTATTAGTAATAAAAATTAAAAGTATTCATCATTACAAAAGAAAACAGGGATAACACTCTGTTTTTTCTTTGATTTTTGAAAATAGAGAAAAAAGTTTATTTTGTCATTTACATGACACATTGATATTTTATATTAGGACTATGGATATAATAAAAAATGAATTTTTCTTTGGGAGGTTTGATTTTAATGAGTGATTTTAGAGATGATAATATTAATGAAAATAATTCATATGAAGTAAATAGAGAAAATAATTCTGAAATAGTAAATAATGACGAAATTAAAAATGAAGAAAATATAGAAAGTGATGTAAGTTCAGTTTCAAACTCAGAAGTTAATAATAATGAAGTAGAGGCTATTGATAACTCAGGAGTGAAGAACAGTGCAGAGGAAGAAATATACACCCCAGACTTTGTTATGGTTTCTAACGGCAAAGAAAAGAAGATGAAGAGAAAGAAGCAGAAAAATAAGAACTTTAATTCGTTAGGAAAGTATATTTTAGTAGGAGGAATATCTGTTGCGGTAGCACTTGGTGTTTCGATACCATCAACATATTTTTTAGTTAAAAATCAAATAGAAAGTGGAAACTTAAAAACATCATCTAGTGATCCATATAATTTTTATACACCACCTTCATTTACGAGTAATTCAGATGCATTATCAGTAACAGATGCTGTAAAGAAGGTAGCTCCAGCAGTTGTTAGTGTATCTACAAAGAGTATCGTAAATAATGGATTTTTCAGCCAACAACAAGAAGGCGTTGGTTCAGGATTCATAATTAATAAAGATGGAGATATATTAACTAATTTCCATGTAGTTCAAGGAGCAACTGAAGTAAAAGTAACCTTCAACAATGGTAAAGAATATAAAGCTAAAGTTGTAAATTATGATGAAAGCAGAGATTTAGCATTAATAAGATTACAAGATAAAGTTGACATGCCTGGAGTAGCAACACTTGGAGATTCAAGCAAACTTCAAGCTGGGGAAGACGTAATTGCTATAGGAAACCCATTAGGAAAAGAATTTGTAGGAACCGTAACTAAGGGAATTGTAAGTGCTACAAATAGAACTCTTCAGAATCAAGATGGAAGTACATCTGTATATATTCAAACTGATGCAGCTATAAATCCAGGAAATAGTGGTGGCCCGTTAATAAACTCTAGGGGAGAGGTAGTTGGTATTAATTCTGCAAAAATTAGTGAAAATGGAGTAGAAGGTATAGGATTCTCAATACCAATTAATGATGCAAAAGATAAACTTGGTGCATTAAGTACTCCATCAAATAAGAATAATTCGAATAACAATAATAATGGAAGTGTCGCATCTTCAGGTTTAATGTTGGGAGTAGTAATTCAAGACCTAGATAAGAATACAGCCAAGCAACAAGGACTACCAGAAGGTATTTTAGTTAAAGCAATACAAAATGGATCACCTGCAGAAACTGCTGGAATAGAGATTGGAGATGTAATTACAGGTTTTAATGGAAAAACAGTTAAAACAAGTGCACAACTTAATGCTGAGAAAGCTAAATTAAAAGAGGGAGATAAAGCTAACGTAGTGGTAGTAAGAAATGGAAAAGAGTTAACTCTTCAAATTGTAATGAAAGCTCAAAGCAATGAATAATCTAAAAGTTGGGATATTCTAAAAAACAGGGGATAGCTTATTTTTGAAAAATGGCTATCCTCTAATTTTTTTACAGATTATTTTATTATACTAATAAGTATAGTATAATAACGTTATGTTATCATTTACTTATAGAGTTTTAGTAGAAATATAATTTATGTTGCTAGTTGAAAATAGTTTCTAGTTTATATAAGTTCTCAGATTATATTAAAATTCTTAAACTGAGGAGGGAAAAAATGAGCAAACTAGATGATGTATATCATGCAATTGTAGAATTGCAAAAAAGTTTTGCTGAAGGAGTTACTGCCAATGATGTAAGTAATTTTTTGGAGTTGGACAGGGCTAATGTAAGTAGATATTTGAATCAGCTTTATAAAGAAAAAAAGGTAAAGAAGATAGATGGAAGGCCAGTTGTTTATTCTGCAATTGAAGAAAATAGGGAAGTGGAAACAAAAGATGATTCAGTAAAAAGTAATGATACATTAAAAATAGTAAATAATAGCTTAGACTCAATGGTTGGTGCAGATTTAAGCTTGCAAGTTCCAATACAGCAGGCTAAAGCAGCTATTTTATACCCACCAAGAGGGCTTCATACTCTTATTTTAGGAGAAACAGGAGTAGGAAAGTCAATGTTTGCAGAATTGATGTATACATTTGCAAAGGAATCAGGAGCATTAGATAGCAATGCACCATTTGTAAGATTCAATTGTGCTGATTATGCAGATAATCCACAATTAGTTATTGCACAAATATTTGGTGTTAAGAAAGGTGCTTATACAGGAGCAGAATCAGATAGAGAAGGACTTCTTAAGAAGGCGGATGGCGGAATGATTTTCTTAGATGAAATTCATAGACTATCTCCTCAGGCACAAGAAATGCTATTTACTTATATTGATAAAGGATACTTTAGACCCTTAGGAGATACGGAAAATTTAATACATGTAGACGCGCAGATTATTGCGGCTACTACTGAAGATCCGGCATCCTACTTATTAAAGACATTTACCAGAAGAATTCCTATGACTATAACCTTGCCTTCATTAAAGGAAAGAAGTCTGAAAGAGAGATATTATTTACTTCAAGACTTTATTAAAGGCGAATCAAATAGATTAGGAAAGAGTATTTATTTTAATAAAAATGCCTTAATCTCATTTTTCTTATATGATTGTCCTAATAACATTGGTCAACTAAGAAGTGATATTCAGTTGTCCTGTGCAAAAGCATTTCTAAATTACAAAGCAAATGGAAGAAACTACATAATTGTAGAACAAAATGATATACCACAAAGAGTTCAAAGAGGGTTAATGAAATTACAAGAGCATCGTGATGAAATTGATGACATTCTTTTAAATGTTGGGGATGTATTAAGATTTTCATTTAAGGATCAAGATGATAACTTCCCTGTTATTGAACTAGATGATTCAGACATTTCTAAAAGAGAATTTTTTTATGATATTATTGAGAATAAATTAGAAGTTTTAAGACAAAAAGGTATAGAGGAAAAACAAATAAATGAGATATTAAATATCGATATAGAGAGATATTTTAATAAATATATAATGGATTTGCCAGAAAAGTTTAGAAAAGATGAAATAAGCAAAATAGTAGATATAAAGATTGTTGACTTAGTAGAAAAGATAATTAATTTAGCATCAGCAAAACTCGCTAGAGATTTTGATGAGAAGGTATATTTCGGGTTAGCATTGCATCTGCAAGGAAGCATAGAGAGAGTTAAGCAAGGTAAAAAAATATATCATCCCAAATTAAATCTTATTAGAGCACAATATGGCAATGAATTTTTAGTTGCTATGGAAGTGGCAAAATTTATAGATGATGCATTTGATATTCAAATTCCTTTAGATGAAATAGGATACTTAACAATGTTCTTAGCAGCAAAACCATATGAGGTGGATATAAAAAAAGAAGGCAAAGTAGGAGTTTTAGTAATTATGCATGGACATTCTACAGCCTCTTCAATGGTTGAAGTAGCTAATTCATTAATTGGTGAGGAGTATGTAGAAGCTTTAGATATGCCATTAAGCATGAAGGCAGAAGACATGCTTAAGCTTGCAAAAAGCAAGATAAAAAACATGCATAAAGGAAAAGGAATTCTCCTCTTGGTAGACATGGGATCATTAACTAATTTTGGCGAAATAATAAAAGTAGAAACTGGGATTAGTATAAAGACTATTGACATGGTAACAACTCTACTTGTAATTGAAGCAGGAAGAAAAGCACTAAATGGAAGGGATTTAGATTCCGTTTATGATTCATGTGTAGAAGTGAGTAGATTTGGAGTTAAGGGAGCTATAGAAAATTCTCCTAAGAGAAAAATGCCGTTAATAATAACCACATGCTTTACAGGAGAAGGTTCTGCTGAAAGGATTAAAGAAATCTTAAAGAAAAAATTGAAATATGGATCAAGCTTAAAGATAATACCTTTAAATATTTTGGATAAAAAAGAATTTTATGATAATGTTGCAGAGCTTAAAGAGAAATATGAGCCATTAGCAATAGTAGGAACTGTAAATCTCACATTAGATAATATTCCATTCATTTCTGCTCCTGATATTTTAACTAGTGAAGGAATTCAAAAACTAGATGAATTAATTCAAGCAGAAGAGGATTTTATTAAGGTTTCTGACTCAATTGATGAACAGATTCCTGAAATAGAAGGAAAAAAATTAGTTGAAGATATTAGATTTTCACTTAGTGAGATGGAGGAATTACTTAATAAAGAAATACCACATAACGTAAAGATAGGTATGATAATGCACATATGTTTCCTTATCGATACAATAAAAAATGGTGGAAAAGAAAGAGAATTCCCTAATTTAAATAAATACAGAAGTTCATTTAGTAAAGAATTTATATTAGTTAAACAAGCATTAAAGAATATTGAGAGAGAATATGACTTAAATATTGTTGACTCAGAAATTGCTTTTATAGTTAGAATGATTGTAGAAAATACTAAGACTGTGTATTAGAATGAGTCTGTGTATTTAATGTCTTTTTCAGTGTGTAAACCATCTTACACACTGAAAAAGCTTCTAAACTGGCAGAATATCTATATTCTTTATGAAATTGAATTTGAAGATATTTGGCATGGAACTTGCTTTATAATTTGTGTAATGGTAATTAATTTATAGAATCTTAGATCACAGTTTATAAGGAGGAGTAAGACATGAAAAGAATTTTGTTAATATGTTCAGCAGGTATGTCAACAAGTCTACTAGTTTCAAAAATGCAAGCTGCTGCAAAAGAGCAAGGTATTGAAGTATGGATAAATGCAGTGGCAGAATCAGAACTTAGAAATTATGAAGACCAAATAGATATATTATTATTAGGACCTCAAGTTAGATTTTTATTAAATAAACTTAAGGCTAAGATGGAGCCAAAGGGAGTTCCAGTGGATGTTATAAATACTATTGATTATGGAACTATGAATGGTGCTAAAGTTCTTAAATTTGCATTGGATAAACTAAGTTAAATAAATTTAATAAAGGCGTCTTTCAGACGTCTTTATCTCGTTAGAAATATTTACAGTAGACATTAGGGAAGGATGGAAGTAAAATGGAAGAAATAATATTAAACTTAATTATGCATAGTGGAGAAGCAAGAAGTTACTCAATGGAAGCTATTCAAGCAGCTAAAGAAGGAAATTTTGAAGAAGCAAATGAATTAATAGTAAAAGCAAATGAAGAGTTGGGACATGCTCATAATGCTCAAACAAGCTTAATTCAAGGAGAAGCAGCAGGACAAAAAGCTGAATTTTCGCTACTATTAATTCACGCTCAAGATCATCTAATGACAACAATGACACTAAAAGATTTAGCTAATGAGATAATAGAAGTTTACACTAGACTATAAAAGTAAGAAACTTATATTGTTTTTATATGAGAGTAATACTTTTATAATCTAGGGTTAATGATTATATTTAGAAGAAAAGAGGTATTACTATGGAATATGTAATTGGGATTGATGGCGGAGGAACTAAAACAGAAGCAGTTGCCTATGATCTTAATGGTGAAGCTATTACAAGTGCAGTAACTGGCTTCGGTAACTTACTTAATGGGGAAGAAGAGGCGTTAAATAATATAATTAATGCAATAAAGCAAGTAGTTGAGACTTATGGCATAGAAGGGTTAAAAGGACTATACTTAGGCTTAGCTGGAGCAGAGGTAGATGATAATGCTAAAATCGTATATGAGAGAATCAAAAAAGAGTTAAGCATCGGATCTACCGTGATGAATGATGGTGAGCTAGCGCTTAAAGCTTTACTTAAAGGCGAAGATGGGGTTCTTACCATTGCGGGCACTGGTTCAGTAGCTTTTGGCATAAAGAACGGAAAAGAAGCTAGATGTGGAGGCTGGGGTAACCTTCTAGGAGATGAAGGCAGTGCTTACAAAATAGCTATAGAAGCGTTTAAAAATATGATTTACGAAAACGATTATGGAATAGAAATGAGCGAACTTTCAAAAGAAATATTAGAAAGTTTAGAGATGAAAAAGGTTGATGAAATAATAGGTTTTGTATATTCAAATACAAAAGATGAAGTAGCTTCAATTACTCCTATAGTTTCTAAAAGGGCTGATTTAGGAGATAAGATTGCAATTGATATTTTAAAATCAGAAGGGGTAGCAATAGCTAAAACTACTGAGAGGGTATATAAAAAATTAGGATTTCAAAGTGCAAGTATAGGAATAGTTGGTGGAGTGCTAAAAAAATCAAAAATACTTAGAGAAACATTCGAAGAGTATTTAAATAAGAATGCAAATATTATAGCCTTTGTAGATGAAGAGGTTTCACCTGCAAAAGGTGCATATTATTTATATATTAAAGAAAAGTAATTTTTGAAAGAAGGGTAAAATGATGAGAAGATTAGGAATTTCAGTATATCCCAATCATGTTCCAATGGAAAAAATAATAGAGTATATCGAATTAGCTGCAAAGTATGGGTTTAGCAGAATATTTACGTGCTTAATTTCTGCTAGTGATAAATCTACTGAAGAAGTAGTAGACGAATTTAAAAAAATGCTAAAAGTTGCAAATAAACATGGAATGGAAGTTATTGCAGATTTAGATCCTACAGTATTTAAGAATTTAAATGCAAGCATACAAGATTTAAAAGTATTTAAGGAAATGGGATTAAGTGGAATAAGACTTGATATGGGCTTTTCGGGTTTTGAAGAAACAGTTATGACATTCAATGAATACGGACTAAAAGTAGAACTTAATATGAGCAATGGAACTAAATATGTTGATAATATTTTAAGTAATAAACCTAACATGACTAATCTTTATGGTTGTCATAACTTTTATCCACATGTGTATACTGGGTTAAGTTACAAACACTTTATTGCATGTTCAAAGCAGTTTAAGGAATTAGGAATTAAAACAGCAGCATTTGTAAATTCGCATAATGCTGACCATGGCCCTTGGCCTGTAAATGAAGGAATATGTACGCTAGAAGAACATAGAAACTTACCAATTGAAGTTCAGGCAAAACATTTATGGGCTACAGGATTAATTGATGATGTTATTATAGCTAATGCTTTTGCATCAGAGGAAGAATTAATAGCACTAAGTAAGCTTAATAGGGACAAACTAGAATTTAGAGTAGAGTTAACTAAAGGAATATCTGAAATAGAGAAGAAGATAATTCTAGAAGAATTCCATTTCAGTAGAGGTGATGTTTCAGATTATGTAGTTAGAAGTACTCAAAGTAGAGTTAAGTATAAGGGTACACCATTTCCACCTCATAATACTCCAGATATAGAACCAGGAGATATCTTGATAGAATCAGATTTATATACAAGATATGCAGGGGAACTGCAAGTTGCAATTAAGGAAATGAAGAATAGTGGAAAAACTAATGTTGTTGCAAAAATAATACCTGAAGAGAGATTTCTTTTAGACTATATTGAACCTTGGGGAAAGTTTGGATTTAAAGAAAAAGAATAGTATACTTATATGAACTCATGTACTTAGTGTATATTGAGTTCATTTTTGTTTACACTACTTAAATACATAAGAGATGCATAACTACATGACTTACACAAAAAAACACTCTGTTACACACTGTGTATAAATAACTGTGTAAAAGTTATCATTAAATAAGTAAAGAAATAAGCCATTTTTCAATGAAAACTTAGTATTTAAACTTGGCACGACTATTGCTATATATAATAGTGTAAAGTTGTTAGATAGAAAATAAAATCTAGCAGATTACAGATTAAAGAAATGTACTAGCTATCTTAAGGAAATGAGAAATTATCAAATAATATAATAATACCTTTGGATGGCTGGGAAAAACAATATATTTAAAGGGAGGAATAATATATGAAAAAATTTATGGCCTGGATGGAAGAACATTTTATTCCAATAGCAGGTAAGATCGGTGCACAAAGACATTTAGTTGCAATACGTGATGGATTTGTTGCTATTATGCCACTTATTATGGCAGGAGCTTTTGCAGTACTAATAAACAATTTACCACTTCAGTTCTTTCAAAATTTTATGCTTAATACTTTTGGTGAGAGTTGGAAAACTTTTGGCGGTGACATCTGGAATGGTACATTTGCAATAATGTCATTACTACTAGTATTCACTACATCATATAGCTTAGCTAAATCCTACGAGTCTGATGGATTAGCAGCTGGAGTTGTATCTTTTGCTTCATTATTAATTATTTATAAGGGTTCTACTTTAGATTGGGCAATACCATATGCATACTTAGGAACTCAAGGATTGTTCGTTTCATTAATATTAGCACTTATTGTTACATCTATATTTGTAAAACTTTTAGGAAATCCAAAATTAGTTATAAAAATGCCTGATGGGGTTCCACCAGCTGTAGCTAAATCTTTCGCAGCATTATTACCATCAATCATTATACTTATAATTGTAACTGCATTTAAACACATTGTTGGAATCTGGAATATAACTGATATACATGCATCTGTATTTTGGACTATTCAAAAGCCATTATCAGGTATAGCAGGATCATTACCAGGGGTACTAGTAATAATATTCTTACAACAATTATTATGGTTCTTTGGATTACATGGATCAAATATACTTGCTCCAGTTATAAATACTTTATTATTACCACTAACAAATGCTAATATAGATGCATTTAATGCTGGTAAGGATATACCAAATATTTTAAACTCACAATTCCTAGATTCTTATGTAAACATGGGAGGATCAGGTACAACAATAAGTTTAATCATAGCTATATATATTGTATCTAAAAATAAAGCTCAAAAAACAATTGCTAATTTAGGAGTTGCACCAGGATTATTTAATATAAATGAACCAGTTATTTTCGGTATGCCAATAGTTTTAAATCCAGTATACTTTATACCATTTATCTTAGTTCCAATGATTTCTGCAATAATAGCTTATACATTAACAGCATTACATGTAGCACCAAAGATAGTGGTACTTGCTCCATGGACAATGCCTCCAGTATTAGGAGCGATAATGTCTACAGCTTCAATTAGAGGTGGATTAGTTGCATTAATTATAATAGCAGTAGGAACATTTATATACCTACCATTTGTAGTTGCTGCAGATAAAGAACTAGCAAGAGAAGCAGAAGAGAGTTTAGCAGATTAAAAATATTAATAAAAAGGGATATCTATTTTAAATATAGATATCCTTTTTTATATTTGATTTTATCTAAAAACGTCATTTAAACTATTTTTTTTATTTGATGAATATATTGAAGGGTTATTTAAAGATTCATTCCTTGATGTAGAATAACCAACAAAAAAGCAAATGTAATAATTAATTGTAAAGCTATCTGCAATATAAAAGTATCCTTTTATTAGTCGCGAATATAGAGCATTGACATAAAAATTAAGTGGAACCTTGATACAACCATTTACAGATACACTCTTATTCAATTGTACAAGTTCATCATGGATATCGTTGTATTCAATTTTAAACTTTTTTATTCCTTCAAAGAAAAGGAGTTTTTCCTTTGCACATTCAATGGTTTCAAAAGATAATATTTTCATCGACATATTTACTTGAGTTAGAGTTTTTAATGGATTGGATTTTTGAGATAGAAATAAGTTATCCTTATCTTGAAACAATGATCCTTGAGATAGTGAAATATTATTTAATTCTTCTGGAGTTAAAAATCCAGAAATCTTTATCTTACTTTCCTCCATATAACACTCCTATGAGTACTTTAAATATATTATATGCAAAGCTCCTTAAATCGGTTAGTTATTTAAAATTCTTTACACTCTTTATTACATATAATTATATAAAAAGTGTCGAAAGATGTAACAATGATTGTTAGTAAGAATATACTGTTATTAAGTAATATATAATATTATATTTAACGAATATAGGAGGAAAAAATAATGAACAAGATATATTCTGAGGATATTCATGTGTGTACAAGTACTAATGGTAGCTTAAAGGCTTCTTGTGATGTAGCCTTTGTTAAGGTACCAGTACTATTAGCTGTAAGGGAAATACAAGTTGACTTGGAAGCTTGTATTGAACTATGCGATGATATATATGAAATTAAAAGAGTTAAAAAGAATGTATTCTTAACAGAATGCAAATTAATGGTAAACTGTGGCAAGAAGGATCCATGCAATAAAGAAAAAGTATATGGAAAATTATTCATTAATGGATATATAGAAAAGAATATTGAATATGCAGTAGCTTGTCATCCAGAAGAATATGGAAAGATAATGGTTGGACCAATCAAACATGCAACAGTTAAGGTTCCATTTAGATGTGCAACAGAAATAGAATATCTTCAAAAACCAGTAGTTGAATATAGAGAAACTGGTAAAGAAATAGACTTCTTTGGAAATAATAAATGTGGCAACATGCTTAATAAAGTAATTGAATGTGGTTGTGGACACGAAGATCTTGGAAAATTAAGATGCGAAGTAGAATTCGAAGATAAAGTAGCTTATATTGAAAGACCTTTCTGCAGATTAGTTGAAGCAAGAATATTTGATAATGACCAAGCTATGGACGGAAAACTTATGGAAGAAAAACCACACTATGAATGGGGTTATGAAGACGAAGAAGAAAAGAGAGTAATTGAAGATTTAGACTTAGTTCCAGAAAGAAAATCTCATAAACCTTGTCCAGAAAAACCATGTAAGAATGGATGTTTAGATGAAAACTTTAGAGCAGTAAAATTTAGAAAGATAATGGAAAATATAGTTGCTTATTTGAAGATAGAAGTTTACCAAGAACAATTAGTAAGAATAGAAAAGTAAAAAAATAGAGATGGCTTAAGAGCCATCTCTTTAACTATACTTAAATAATTTGTTATAATTATTTAATTTCTACAGTTGCAGTATCAGTTTTGCCGTTTGTAGCATTATCTACAGCAGCTTTAACTAATGCTTTGAAGTTATCAGATGAGTGAGTAGCACCTGTAACAGAGTCAACTTTAGCTATATCTTGCTTGTCAACTAAAGCGCTAGCTAATTCTTTAGTATATTTGTCTGGAGATGTTGGAGATTTTGCAGACATAGCAGTAATATATGCTTGGTCTCCACTCTTTAAATGTCCATCAGCTTTGTTTGAGTAATCAAACTTAGCATCAGATATTTTTCCATCTTTGTAAGTAACTTCAACGAAAGGCTTCCATCCTTTATCATCAAAGTCCTTAGCTTCTGCCTTATAAGTTCCATCTTTAGGTCCTTTTTTTCCGCATCCAGCTAGTAGAGTAACAGCTACCATACCAGCAGCTACGATGCTTAGTAAAGTTTTCTTTTTCATTGAGAATTTCCCCCTTAATAATAAATATTATTTTAGTTATTTATTGATAAATAAGTACATAATTAAATGATGCACTTATTACTCACAATTTTATAAATCCCTTTAGATTATATACGTTCATAAACCTTTAAATATATGGTTACCCAAATATAGAGGGTACTTAATTAGTGCCCTCTATATTATGAGAAATATTTAATTATTTCTTTACTTCTTGTTTTCCAGTTACACTACTTGTACCATCCATTTTGAAAGTAGATTTAGCTGAATCAGTTGCAAAGTATATGTTTCCATCAACCTTAGCATCAACTAATTGGAAGTTATCAACATTTACATAAACATCACCTTTAAATGTTCCGTGTTGAATACTAGCCATTGGACTCTTTATAGTTAACTTAGGAGCTGTTAATGTAAATCTAGCAGTTACCTTACGATTTTCATCTTGAGTGTAAAGTGCTATTTTACGTTGTATAGCATCATTACCTTTGTCGTCTTTTTTACCGTTCTTGAATTCACCATCAAGTACTAATTCCTTATCAGTAGTAACGTCCTTTGTGATTGCAATAATCCATTTTCCGTTAGTACCAATAGCTTGTTCAAATGCAGCAGCATCTGATACAACTGAAGCTGATGTAGTAGCATCTGCTTTAGCAGTTTCTGTTTTAGTAGTACTTTCTGCAGGTTTAGTATCTTCCTTCTTGCCGCATCCAGCTAGTAAAGTAACAGCTACCATACCAGCAGCAATTATGCTTAATAAAGATTTCTTTTTCATGAGAAAATCCCCCTTTATCTATGTTTAGTTAAATTCTTGTCAAATAAATACATTCTTTGACAACATCTTTATTATACACTCTTTTGTTATACGTATACAATAGTTTTTACTTATGCTATATTAGTATTACTTATATCAATTTAAAGTTCTTGTAAATGTTTAACTTGGCTTTGCTAGGGCGTTGTTAAAATTAAAACATGACTGTTAAGTAATTCACTAGAATGTTAAATTGGAGATTAGTACATATAGACACATAAGTTAAAAAGGGATAGAATGAATATGGATTTATATTTGTAAGTTGAAATATTAATGTATTAAATTATGTACATTATAAAAAACTAACGTAAGAATATTCATAAGAGGTGGTAAAATGTCAAATAAAACAAAGATCCTTGTTCTAGGAGCAGGATACGGTGGAGTACATGCCGCTAAGAAATTAGCGAAAAAGTACAAAAAGAATGATAATGTGGAAATTACATTAATTGATAAAAATACTTTCCACACATTAATGACTGAATTACACGAAGTAGCTGGTGGAAGAGTTCATCCAGAGTCTGTGCAAATAGAATTAAGCAAAATATTTGCAAGAACAAAAGTTAATTTAGTTACAGATTATATAGAAGACGTAAATACAGAAAAGAAAGTTGTTAAGACAACCCATGGAACCTATGAATATGACTATTTAATAGTTGGTACTGGTTCTGAACCTGCATTCTTCGGAGTTCCAGGAGTAAAAGAAAATGGATTCACATTATGGTCTTTTGAAGATGCATTAGAAATTAGAGCACATATTAAAAATATGTTTGAAAAAGCATCAAAAGAAAGAAATGAAAAAGCTAGAAAAAGACTTTTAACTTTTGCTGTAGCAGGATCTGGATTTACAGGCATAGAAATGGCTGGAGAGCTATTAGAATGGAAAACAAAATTAGCAAAAGAATATAATGTAGATGAAAAAGAAATTAGATTATTAGTTGTAGAAGCTATGGGAACTATACTTAACATGTTAGATAGATCTCAAGCTGATAAAGCAGAAGCTTACATGAAGAAGAACGGTGTTGAAGTATTAAAGAATTCACCTATCGTTGAAGTAACTGAAGATAAGGTAACTTTAAAAGATGGAAGTGAAATTGAAACTAATACTTTAATATGGACTTGTGGAATTCAAGCAAATCATGAGACTAAAGAATATGGTCTTGAAACTGCAAGAGCAGGAAGACTACAAACAAATGAGTACATGCAAGCAACTGGCAAGAAGGACGTATATGTAGTTGGTGACTTAACATACTTTGAAGAAGAACCAGGAAAAGGAACTCCTCAAATTGTTGAAGCAGCAGAACAAACAGCAGATACAGCTGTTAAAAATATAGTTGCAGCAATAGAAAATGGTCAAATGACTAAATTTAAATCTAACTATCATGGATTTATGGTTTCTATTGGAGGAAAGTATTGCGTAGCAAACTTAGCAGGAGTAAAACTTTCAGGTTTCTTTGCAATGATGATGAAGCACATTGTTAACTTATATTATTTATTTGGTGTTAATGGAATAAATGCTTGTTATCATTATTTAGATCATGAGTTCTTTGGAATTGAAGATAAGAGAAATATGTTTAGAGGTTTATTAGCTTCTAAGGGAAATAGATTATGGACAGTACCACTTAGATTATATGTTGGTGTTTTATGGACACTTGAAGCATTAAAGAAAATGATAGGTGAAGATACATGGGCTAAAAATGGTATCTCATCAATATTTAATGGATTAGGACCAGATTCTTGGTTTAAAGATGGAAATGTAAAAATGGCGTTTGATTGGTTACATACAGCAGCAACATCAGGTGCTTCAGAAGCTACTTCAGATACAGCTAATTCTGCAGCTGCAACTGTAACACCAATATTAAGTCATGTGCCAACATTCTATGCAGCAATAATGAAGATATTCATACCAACTCCTGAAGTTGCAGTATGGTTCCAAAGAATTGTTGTAATAACTGAGTTAGGTATTGGATTATGCTTAATTGCTGGATTATTTACATTCTTAGCATCAGGAGCATCAATATTCCTTGTATGTAATTTCGTTCTTTCAGCTATGACTGGTTGGGATACATTATGGTATATATTTGCTGGAATTGCATTAATGCAAGGTGCTGGTAGAACATTTGGTTTAGACTACTTTGTAATGCCATGGATAAGTGAAAAAGTCGGGAATTTCTGGCTTGGAAAAAGAGTTCCTGTTTACAGACAAGGAAAATAAATAGAACTTAAATATAATGTATTAATAGTTCATTCTCTAAAAATTAATTAGAGAATGAACTTATATATGTGGTAACATTTTAAAAGAAGGTAAAAGGCTAGGCAATGATCTTCAAATATTGCATTAACAAAGCTTTTTACCATCTTTTTTTATCACTTTATGTAATAGTTTTATGATATAATGAATTAAAATGTTGTTATATAACATTATAGAATTATATATAAGAATGGAGAATACTATTATGATTAAGAAGTGGGATATTATAATTATTATTCTGCTTGTAACATTATCCTTTCTTCCTGAATTAATATTCGGAGTAATATTAAAAAAAGATTATAAGGAAACATATGCTCAAATTACAATTGAGGGAAAGGTATATAAAAATATACCCCTTTCAACACATAAGGGGCAGGATTCCATAGAGATAAAGACAAAGTATGGATTAAATATAGTAGAAGTCAAAGATAATAAGATTGCTATTATAGATGCTGATTGCCCAGATAAAATATGTATGAAGCCAGGCTTCATAGATAGTGTTGGAGAAAACCTAGTATGTTTACCACATAAATTAATGGTGGAAGTTAAAGGCGAAACTTCAGAAGATGGAGTAATTCTGTCATATTAGAGGTGAAAACATGAGAAAGACCGCCAAATTAGTATATATATCTTTATTAGTTGCTCAAGCATTAGTTTTACATATATTTGAGAGTATGATTCCAATGCCATTGCCTACACCGGGGGCTAAGCTTGGATTAGCAAATCTTATTTCTGTTATAGGTTTATATACTTTGGATAAAAAAAGAGATGTACTAATAATTATATTGCTAAGACTTACATTAGCAACAATGTTTGGAGGAAATTTATCTTCCTTTATGTATTCCTTTGCTGGAGCTATATTGAGCTTTGTGATGATGATAGTAGTTAAAGGAATTGGTAAGGATAAAGTTAGTATTATAGGAGTAAGTTGCAGTGGTGGAGTATTTCATAACTTAGGCCAATTACTAATTGCATCAATGATTGTAAGAAATATAGGAGTTATGCTATATCTTCCGGTATTGTCATTGGTTGGTATTGGAACAGGAGTATTTATTGGAATTACTGCAAATTATGCAATTAAACATATGTCAAAACTTCCTTACTTTAATAAAATTTCTTAAAAAGTTGAGGAGATCTTATGGATAAAATGTGGAATCAGTACCCAGATATAAAAAAGCAATTAAAACAGGTACTTAAAATAATAGAAGATAATTCAAGATGTAAGGATAAAGTCATAGAAAATTCCATTTTAGAATTAGTTAATTCAGGTGGAAAGATGCTTAGACCTGCATTTGTAATTATTGCATCAAAATGGGGCAAAGATGAGGAAATAGGAAAAATAAATTCATTAGCATCTGTAGTTGAGATGATGCACATGGCTACTCTAGTGCATGATGATATAATTGATGATTCGAAAATGAGAAGAGGTCAGGAAACCATTCAATCAAAGTATGGAAAAGATTATGCAGTATATATAGGAGACTATTTGTTTTGTGCATGCTTTAAAGTACTCGCTTCAGAGGGGTCTCTTCAAAGTATTAAGGTTGATTCAAAATCTATGTCAAGAATATGTCTTGGTGAAATTAATCAAATGAATTCAAAGTTTAGTAATAAAATATCTATTAAAGAATATTTATCAAGAATATCAGGAAAAACAGCAGAGCTATTTTCATTATCTTTCTATATTGGAGCTGCAGAAAGCGGCTGTTCTGAAAAACTTTCAAGAGAGTTTTGGAATATAGGGCATGATGTAGGAATGGCATTTCAAATAATAGATGATATTTTAGATTATGTTGGAACTGATGAAAGCATCAAGAAATCTGCTGGAAATGATATAAAACAAGGAATATTTACACTACCTTTTCTTTATGCAGTAAAAGAAAATAGAAAAGCATTTGAAGAGTATTTCGATAAAGGTCATTATGATGAAGAAGACATTAAATCGATTATTGATTTAGTTAGAAAAAATGATGGTGTAGAGAAGTCAAAAGCACTAGCGCTTAAATATTCACAAAAAGCATTTAAAAGAATTGAAAGACTTCCAGATAATACATTCAAGGATATTCTTAGAGAAGTTATTGAAAAGTTATTATATAGAAATTATTAAAGGATTCTATTTTAAGAATCCTTTAATTTTTTTCTTTAAGGTATCAATAAGCTTTTTTTCTTGTGAATAGAAAGCTTTATTAACTAATATATAGAGAGAGTAATTAAATTTAAAATCTTTTATATTTACTTGTTTAAATTGAGAATTACTAAGATATTTATTTGCAACAAGTTTTGGAATAAAGCATATAGCATTTGTGCTAGATAAGGTGTTTAAGGCTACTACTGGAGAATCAGTGGAAAGTACAATGTTTAACTTATCTTTTTTCATATTTAATTCTATAATTTTATCTTCAAAGCTTTTGCATATTGTACAAAAATTATTTACAAGTATTAAAGGTAAAGAGGATAGTTCATCAAAGGTGTACTCTTCTTTTATATTAAAATCATTAGGACAAACTGCAATTATTTCATCTTCTAATAGCTCCTGACAGATTAATGCATCATTAGCAATCTGTTCGCAGTAGATAAAAATATCAAAGGTACTTGTATTTAAAAAATTAATGTTAGATGAAGCATGAACAGAGTTTATGCTTATCTTTAAGTCAGAAAAAGAGTTTTTAATATCCATAATAATATTAGGAAGAATAAAACTTTGTATATATGAGCATGAATGTATATTTAAACATTTTTTATTGTATTTTTTTGATGATAATTCCTCAATCATATTATCATAATTTGATAAAATAGCTCTACAATACTTTAGAACGATTTCGCCTTCAGGAGTTAGTTCAACGCCTTTATTACTTCTTTCTAGCAGCTTCATATCTAGCTTGTCCTCTAATTTTATAAGTTGCTGAGAAAGAGCAGATTGAGAAATGTGTGATTTTTTTGCAACATCAGATATATTTTTGGTTGTAGCGATATCATAAAAATATCGTAAGTTATCTAAATGCATTTTATCCTCCATGTTAATAATAAATTCATAATAAATTAATAAATTAATTATAGACAATATTATTTAATATTGCAAACAATAATTTTTATCAATTGAAAACATTACATAATGTAGAATTGTCATTGAAAACTTGATTTATTTATGATATTTTTATAATAACTTACAGTAAGGAGAACAAATATGAAAAATAAAATTAAATATAGCATATTATTTTTATGTATTTTTATTGTAGTAGGCCTTTTTTATGCAAATAACAAAGTAATAAATTTGAAACCACTAAAAGGAAGTTTTGTAATTTGGGCTTCAAAAGAAAATTATAAATATTTAGAAGAATCTTCAAAAGAGTTTATGGAGACTAATAAGAAGGTTAGTATAACTGTTAAGGAAAAATCTAAGGATGAAATTATTAATTATATAGAAAAAGGTTCTAGTAGTGACGATGCGCCATCTGTAGTTTCAATTAATTCTAAGGATTTAAGAAACTTATCTGATAAAGGAATGCAAGGAATTACATCAGCACATAATATAATAGACTCCTATGGAAAGACTTTTAATAGCTGGAGACTAAATGAGATTAGTGTACAAGATGATCTTTTAGCAATACCTATTGAAAATAACCCAGTGTTTATGTTTCTAAGAAAAGACATATTAGATCAATATGGGTATAAAGTTGAAGATATAAGAACATGGAAAGAATTACTGGATGTTTCGAAAGATATAAAAAGCAAATCTAGTGGCAAGATTAGCTTACTTAATTATAGTGATGTAACCTTAGATTCCTTAAGAAATATTATGTTATATCAAGCAGGGACAGATAAAAATATTAATGAGACATTAGATTTTATTAAGAATAATGACTTGATGGGTAAAGGAACTACAATAGCATATATTGCAACTAAGGATAATTATAATAATATAATAGATGCTTCCAATGAAGATACTTTAACAGCAGTGATGTTACCTGCATTTGAAATTGGAGGTAATAGAGCAGCTTCTCTTGATGGAGAAAATTTAGCAATTGTTAAAAGTACAAATGAAAAACAAGAATTAGCAACTAGATTTATAACTTATTCAATTAATAATCAAAGTTTAATGGAAAAATTTTTGAAAGAAAATACTTTTTTCCCTAGCTCAGTAGTATTTTATAAGAATTCAATTGTAGATACTGAATTTTCAAAGGTTAACAATGACAAGGTATGGAGTTTAATGGCTAATATATGTAATAGAAATTATACAATAGATGATTATAAAAAGTTAGACGAGCAAGTTAAAAAGGAATCAATGGATAAATAAGAAAAACCTCAGGATTATAATGTATTCTGAGGTTTTTTCGCCAATTAATTTATGTGTTATATAAAAGGTATTTTTCATTTATTTTGCTATAAGCTTTTAATGTAATTTCAGCAGTTTTTTCCCAAGAAAAATCCTTGCTTCTTTCATAAGCTTTTTCACTTAGTTCAATTCTCAAGGCATCATTTTGAGATAAATTAACAAGAGAATTTGAAATATCCAATATATCATATGGATTTATTAATATTCCTGCATCTTGAACAACTTCAGGAATTGAAGTTATATTTGACGCTATAACTGGAGTTTTGCAGCACATAGCCTCAAGGGGTGGTAAACCAAAGCCTTCATAGGTTGAAGGATATACAAAGGCTTCACATGCATTGTAGAGTATAGGTAGAACTTCATCAGGACAAAAACCAATAAATTTTATATACTGATTTAAGTGTTTACTTTCTACTAAGTTTTTTAATGCTTCACCTTCTTCTCTTAAGGAACCAACTATAACTAGAGATATTGGTTTATTAAAGCTAAGTAAAGCTTTTTCATAGGCAAGTATTAAGCCTTTTACATTTTTTCTAGAACTAAAACCACCTAGATATAAGAAATATGGGGTGGAAATATTATAGGTTTCACTTAAATAGTTTTTGCATTTATCCTTGTCAAGAGGTCTAAATTCTTCGTTGGCAGCTAATGGGGTTACGAAAATATCATCATCAGAAAAGTGTGGAAAAAACCTTAAAATATCTTTTTTAGAATACTCAGAAACAGTTATTATTCCTTGAGAGTTATCAATTATTTTTGGCATTTCCATTAGAAATCTTTTTAAATAGCCTGCCCCGACTGTTTCGGGTAGAATATATGGAATTAAATCATGTATTGTAACTATTTTATTACAAGAAATATCTTGAGCTAAGCCCATACCATTTTGAGGAACATGATAAATGTCTAAATGCTTCTTTTCTATATATGATGGGATGTAGTAATTCTCAAAGAATCTTTGGTGCTTTTTAGAAGCCATTAGTACACTGATTTTTTCATTAATAAATGATTCATATCCATCTCCAGACCAAATTAAATGATATTTGTTATCTGATTTTATTCCAAGGATATTCTTCAGTAAATTGTAGGTATAAGTTCCAATTCCAGTACCTCTATACCAATTTAATCCCCTAGCATCTATACATACATCCATAAAATACTCCCTAGAACATTACTAAATACAAGCGAGACATCCAAAAATATAAATGTCTGTTATATATAATATATAAATATGACTGATGGTCTTAAAGGTGATTAAATTCACCAATATCTATTTTGATACATATAATAACTTAGAATTACTATGGGAGGAAAGACGATTGAGGTTAGAGACTTTACAAGATTTATTGATGGAGAGTTATGGAATAGATATAGATGAAATTGAAAATAAAAAAAATATTTATTTAATTAAATCTGGGGATAAGGAGTATAGTTTAAAAACCATAAAATATGATTATCCTCATTTTTATTTTATTCTATCAGCAATTCTCCATCTGAAAAATAGAGGATTTGAAAATATACCAGATATTATAGAGACACGTAAGGGCAAAAAATATATAGCCTTTGATAATAAGTTTTGTTATCTTTCTCCTTGGATAACCTCTAGGGAAAGTAATTATGACAATGTGATTGAATTGATGGAAGTAACTAAGAAGTTAGCTGAACTTCACTTATCAAGTCAAGGGTTTAGCTTAAACAGAAAAATGAGACCAAGGATATTTTGGTTTAGATGGATAGATAATTTTCAAACTAGAGAAAGTGAAATACTTGATTTCAAAAAGAGAATAAATCAAAAAATGTATAAGAGTGAATTTGATAAGCTTTATCTAAGTGTAATGGAAGATGAATTAAAGCAAATAGAAGAAACAATTACAGATTTAAAGAAATATAATTATTTTGACAGAATGAATAAAGAAGTATTTAAGAGAGGGTTCTGTCATCATGATTATGCTCATCATAATGTACTAGTAACAGGTAATAGAGAAATGTATGTAATAGACTTTGATTATTGCATTCTTGATAGTTCATTACATGATTTATCATCCCTTATTATTAGATCTATGAAAAATGGAAAATGGGATAATAAGAAAGCAATAGAAATATTAGAGAACTATAATTCTGTAAATAGATTATTTAAGGATGATAATAAAATAATAGGAACATTTATTAAATTTCCGCAACAATTCTGGCAATTAGGAATACAGTATTATTGGGAACAGCAACCTTGGGGAGAAGAATTTTTTGTTGATAAATTAAAAAAGTATATTGAAGATAGAGAGGAAAAACAGGAGTTTATTAAAGAGTTTACGAATTCAAGAATTAGACTTTAGGGTGTAAAAGTTAGGGAATAGGGTAGAGTTTTGAAATCATGTACAAGGTATCAAAGATCTATAGTCTATTTCCTACTGGATTTGTCTTAACATTTATAAAAGGGGGTAGCAATGAGATTCCTTACATTAGAACAATATTTAAATAATAGAGATGTATTGATTAATAAAGAGGAATTTGATAGTACTAGCGCCAAACTAAAAATAGAAGATATATATAGCCAGATAGATATTATAAATGAAATTCATAAAATCTTGAGTGAGTATCCTTATGATATTATTCCGACAGTTCCTAGTAGAATTGGTGAAGATTTTGAAGAATTTAAAGTATTATATAGAAAAGTAAGCAGGGCAGCATTGAAAGATTACTATCCAGAACATATAAAAGATGAAGTTTATAAGGTATTATTAAATGCTGAAAAAGCTATAGGCTATATTGATAATTCAAATTATTTATCAATTCTTAGAAGGGCAATGGATAATGGCGAGATAATTTTAGGAAATTGTGATTTTAGACATTTAAAGTATAATGAAAAAATTATCATAAATTCTGTGAAAGGAGTATGCTATAACATTATTGAAAGTGACTATGGAAAATTTCTTATGAAGCTTAGAAAGTATAGTGTTGTGACTTCTTATGGAGATTTTATAGACTATATAGTTAAAAGTGAAAAGCTCCAAGATAACTCCAAGGTTTTTCTAATGGGATACATTTTATACCCTCAAGAAAGTATGAAATTACTTCAAAAATATAAGGAAGGAAAGAAACAGTGGAATGAGGAGACCTTCTATTATAAATTTATGAAGGCGTGTGAATTTGATAATAGTATTACGATATAGAAGGGTGATTATATGAACAAACTTAGATATGCTGATGAGAAATATCTCTGCGAATATGACTTAGATGTGGAACTGTTTAAAAAATTTGACTTAAGAGTTGAAGATTTAGTACCTTTAAGAAGTGTATATTTGCTAATTACAGATAAAGGCAAAAGAATATTAAAGAAAATAGAAAATACAGAAGATATAAAATTTATTACAACATCACTAGATTATATTAGAGAAGGTTTTTCAGATATACTTAACTTTGTAAAAGCTGGGGACGGAAATTACTATGTGAAGTGGAATGATGGTATATACTGTGTTATGGAATTAATAGAAGGTAGGGAATGTTGTTGTGCTAATCCACTAGATGTAAATATGGCGGCAACAGCTTTAGCTAAATATCATAATGCATCATTGGGATTGTTAAATCATTTAAGGAATATAGAGACTTTAGACGTAAAAAATAATTTATTCAAGATGCCTGATTATTTTAGGAAAGCAAGAGAAGAACTAAAAGATATTGAAGATATGGTTAGTACTTTTAAAAACAAGAATTCTTTTGATGAATTATTTTTATCCACAATTAATGAGCAAATAGCTAATATTGATAAAGCAATATTTGGAATTAATAGCGCGGAATATTTAAAATCATGTAATGATGAGAGTAAGATAGTCTTATGTCATAATGATTTGGCGTATCATAATATAATCTTAGCTAAAGAAAAAGCATATTTTATTGATTTTGAATATTCACTTATTGATATAAGAGTCCATGATTTATGCAATTTTATAATTAAATCTATTAAAAATTTTGGATATGATTTAGATAAATGTAATGAGATAATTAATAGTTATGAATCTATTAATAAGTTAGATAAGGAAGAACTTAATGTGCTTTATTCAATGATGGTATTTCCAAATGATTATTATAATTTAGTTTCAAATTATTATTACAAAAAAAAGAAATGGAGCTACGAAGCTTTTCTATCAAAATTTAAAGGAAAAGCAGTTGAAGAAGCGGATAAAAAAGAGTTCTTAGATTTATTTAAAAGCAAATATTTATAAATTAATATTGTATAGATAGTAATAAGTGTAGATAGAATTATCTACACCTTACATAGGAACTTAATTTATGTTATTTTTTACTTCGGTAATATACTTCCAATATCTTTTAGGCATTTTGGCCTTTTGAATAGAAGTGTTTTGCCTTTCTAGTATAGTTGTATATTTGAAATATGTTTTCCATAAATCCTCAAACTCGTCTTTATAATTCTTTAAAAATTTGTACTCATCTGGATTCATCTCAATGAAGTCAATCTCATTTTTATCAGAAATATATCTTAACGCAATACCTCTTTTAATATCATGAATAATAAAATTTTCAGTAGGAAATCTATCTTTAAAATGCGATGACAAGAGCTCTAATATATTGTTATCTGGCTCAATAGGAGAATATAAAAACTTATTGTCTATTAACGTAAATCGAATAAAACCTATGAAGCTATGAGCTTCTCTTGTAATTTTATTTTTTATATCAATAATATTTTTGACTCTTTTATCATATAAATGTTCATTTACTTTGAAGCCAATTGAAAAGGCAAACTTTATATATATTAATATCTTAGTATATACATCAGGGTTATCAGACAAATATGCTAGATAAGCATTTTCGAGTGTTGAAATTCCAGTTTTTTTTACTATTGCAGTTTGCACCTTTTCAGCTTTTTCTAAATCTGTTATTACTAGATTCTTCGAATAGACAAAATTATCGCAGTAATTAGTCTCAGATAAAATAAGTCTGGTATTAGGAAATGAGTAATAAGCTTCATAAATAGAAGTTAATAATCCAGTAAAAGTACCATCAAATATCAATACATCCATCATTAATACCTCCTAAAGTTCGCCAGTTAAGGATGTGATTCTATCTTCCATAGAAGGGAGAGCTAACTTATCAAAGAAACTAATCTGATGAATATTGGAATTAAAACCTTTATTAATAATATTATCAGATAGCCTATCCTCTATAAGAGAAGAAGCAAATGGAATATCTCCAAAATATTTTCCATTACATAATATAAAATATTGAGCTCTCTTTAAAACTATTCCTAAGGTTTTCAAATCATTATAGCTTAAAATATGAACTTTACGAGTTCTTATAATTTTCTGAGCTGATTTAACTCCAACGCCAGGAATTCGCAATAACATTTCATATGGAGCTCTATTTATTTCAATTGGGAAAAGATGCATATTGTTTACTGCCCAACAGGTTTTAGGATCTAGTTTTAAATTAAAGTTTGGCTTAGATGTATCTAAGAGCTCCTTTGCCTTAAATCCATAATAACGTAGGAGCCAATCTGCTTGATATAATCTATGTTCGCGGGTTAAAGGTGGAGTTATTATGTTTGAAAGATACTTGTTACTAGAAGTTATAGGGACATATGCCGAGTAATAAACTCTTTTCAAATCATACTTATTATATAAACCTTCACTTAAATTTAAAATCTGTAAGTCTGTTTCACCAGTTGCTCCTACAATAAGTTGAGTACTTTGACCTCCTGGAACAAAAATAGGAGTACTTCTAATTACTTTTTTATTTTCAGAATAACTTTGGATTCCTGCTTTTATTACCTTCATTGGTTCTAAAATATTATCTTTTGATTTTTCAGGGGCTAAGAGTTTTAATGAATTTGCTGAAGGCAATTCTATATTTACACTCATTCTATCAGCATATAGACCAAGTTTTTCAATAAGTGCTTTATCGGCACCAGGAATAGCCTTTACATGAATATATCCATTAAACTTATGCACTTCACGTAACAATTTTAACGTTTTTAATAATAGTTCCATTGTGTAATTTGGATTTCTAAAAACTGCTGAACTTAAAAAAAGTCCTTCAATATAGTTCCTTCTATAAAAGTTTATTGTAATTTCGCAAACTTCTTCAGGCGTAAATGCTGCCCTTAATGAATCATTAGAACGTCTATTAATACAATAAGCACAATCATAAACGCAGTAATTAGTTAAAAGTATCTTGAGAAGAGAAATGCATCTTCCGTCAGGAGTAAAGCTATGACATATACCACTTTCAATAGCATTACCAAGAAAACCTTTTTTGCCTTTTCTATTAGAACCTGAAGAGGAACAAGAAACATCATATTTAGCAGCATCAGAAAGTATTTTTAATTTTTCTCTTAAATCCATAATAAACTCACCATCCATTCATTATATTTAAATTATACACGAACAAGTGTTCTTATGCAAATTAACATAAAAGAATTTGTTGGAAAAATATGGTTGGTGGTATATAATTAAAGAACAGGAATACCTGTTCTTTAATTATTAATTATGAATTATATATTTCAGTATATGCTTTTAGAGTTTTGAGGGCGGTATTTTTCCAGTTATATTCTCTACTTTTAGAGAACCCTTTAACTATATACTGATTTTTAAGATCATTGTTTATTAAAAAATTATACATTGCATCGATGATTTCATTTATATTTTGGGGATTAATTAGTATAGCAGAGTCTTGTAGTATTTCAGGTATAGAGGTGCTATTAGAAGCTATAACTGGTGTTCCACATGCCATGGATTCTAATGGAGGTAATCCAAATCCTTCATAGAAAGACGGGTACACTAACATCTCAGCAGAATTATAAAATATTGGCATATGTTCCATTGGAATAAATCCTGGGAATAATACATCTTTATCAATATTTAGAGATATGGCTTTATTTTTATATATTTCATAGGAGATTCCATGCTTGCCTGTTATCACAAGATTTAGGGGAAGCTTATATTTTTCTTTTAATTTAGAAAAAGCCTCTAGTAGTCCAATAATATTTTTTCTAGGACTAAATCCTCCCACATAAAGAATAAAATTTTTATCTATAGAATAATATTTATTTAAGAGGCTCTTACATATGCTTCTATCTAAAGGCTTATATATATTCTCCGCAGCTAAGGGAGTGACATATATCCTACTTTTGGGATAATTAAATTCTTTAGATATATCTTCCTTTGAAAATTCAGATACAGTTATAATTCCGCTAACTTTATCTATAATTTTTGGAATATTGTTATGAAAAATGTATTTATATCGTTCACTTACTGTTTCAGGCATTCTGAGAGGTATTATATCGTGAAGAGTTATAACTGACTTACAAGATAGCTCAGTAGGTAATCCGACTCCGTTTTGCGGTATGTGATATAAGTCTAAATCATTATTCTTAATTATATTAGGCAAAGAAACATTTTCCCAAAAATTTTCATTAGGATTCTCATCGACTTTTTTATTGGTAAAATTTCTGTTTAATGATGTAAAACTTGAATTCTCAGGTAAAAATAAAAGATAGTCATTTATTGTATCAATCAAGTTAAGGTTGTATATAAGTTCATAGGTATAGGTTCCAATACCAGTACCTCTGTACCATTTTGATGCTCTGCCGTCAATTCCTATACGCATGATAAATCCTTTCAAATATAGTTATAGTTTATTATATTAAGTTATTTTGTGATTTGTTAATAATTGTTACTCGAACAACATATAAATATTTAGGGGGTGCATAACGATGATGAGGGAATCAGAGATTGAAAGACAATTTGATATTATTATTGAAAACATAAAGCCAAATAAAGGTGTATATCATCTTAGAACAAACAAGGGAGAAAAATGTTTGAAGAAGATAAGTTATGGAATTCAAAAACTATTATTTGTATATGGTGCAAAAGAATTCTTAATTGAAAAAGGATATTCAAGAGTTGACAAGTATTCATTAAATATTGAAGGAGAACCTTATGCATTAGTTAATGAAGATATATACACACTTTCAGAATGGATACCAGGTAGAGAGTGTGACTTCCATAAAACTGAAGAGGTTAGAATAGCAGCAAAAGAATTAGCGGTACTTCATGAAATGAGTAAAGGATATGATCCACCAGAAAATAGTAAGCTTAAAAGCGATCTAGGAAGATGGCCAAGCTTGATGGATAAGAGAATAAAGTCTCTAGACAAAATGAGAGATATGTCAAGAAAAAAGTCAAATAAAGGAACATTTGATTTAAACTATATTAAGACAGTTGAATTTTATAAGGATCTTGGAAGACGTGCATTAGATATTCTTAAGAACTCAAGTTATTATGAACTATGTGAACGTACCGAAGTAGAGAAGAGTTTTTGTCATCATGATTATACTTATCATAATATTATTTTAGATGAAAATAATAATGTTAATATTATAGATTTTGACTATTGTAAGAGAGAAGTAAGAGCTTATGATATAGCAAACTTTATGACTAAAGTATTAAAAAGAGTAGATTGGGATATAAGCTCTGCAGTTGATATACTAGATGCATATAATTCAGTATCTCCATTACAAAAAGGAGAATATAATGTGATTTTTGCATATTTATTATTTCCACAAAGATACTGGAGGTTGGCTAACAGATATTACTACAATGAAGTTAATTGGGGACAGGGGACTTTTGCAAATAAATTGGATGGATTAGTCCAGGAACAAGAAGCATTTTTGAAATTTATCGAAGAATTTAGAAAAGAATATGGAGTTTAGAGTAATATCGTCAGGTTTAAAATTTATTAACTATTTTTGTATCCATAGTGAGCTATTACAAAGTAAAATGTGCATTTTATTTTGTATAACTCACTTTTTATTTAGTAGTGATAATTATTATTTGCAAAAAAAGATTTGCACATTGTTCTTGTAAATTGCATATCATGAAATAGATAATTTTTTAGGAGAGAAAGTATGGGAATAGGTGACGTGGTTGTAAGAAAATCATATGGGAAGGACATTACTTTCAAGATTATTGATGTTAAAGAGGACAATGGCGAGGTAATATATATTTTAAAAGGAATAAGTATCCGTATAATTGCTGATTCGAGCAGAGATGATTTGGAACTTGTAAACAAAGAGTTTATAGCAGAAAAAGATAAGATTTTAAATGCAAGAGTTAGTCAAGCTATAAAAAATGCAATTAGTTCAAGAGGGGGAACCTATACTAGAATTACAAAATCGCCTAAAATAATTCCTGAAAAAGAGCTTATGTTTGGAAGGCCAGGTAAGGTTCTTCATATTGATGGTGATGAAGTATATATGGAAAATTGCTTAAAGGTATATAAACAATTAAATATAGAGGCCGTAGGACGGTCTGTAATTGAAAGAGAGCAGCCTCTTAAGGTTGTAGATATGGTTAAGGAAATAAAGCCGGATATCGTCGTTTTGACAGGCCATGATGGCGTTCATAAAAATGCCAAGGATTTTTTGAATTTAGATAGCTATAGGAATTCTAGATACTATATTGAGGCAGTTAAGGCATTAAGAGATTACAATTCAAGTTATGATGAACTAGTTATTTTTGCAGGAGCTTGTCAGTCATGCTATGAAGGGATTTTAGATGCAGGAGCTAACTTTGCATCATCTCCCAATAGGGTACTAATTCATTGTTTAGATCCAGTATTTGTATGTGAGAAAATAGCCTATACAAGAATAGACACAGTTGTTTCTATAACAGATGTAATAGAAAATACAATAACTGGAATAAAAGGAATTGGGGGATTGCAAACAAGAGGAAAGTATAGAGAGGGATATCCAAAGTCAGTATATCTTTAGAAAAAGAAGTATTTTCTTAATATTTGAGAAAAATTAAACAAAACCTCAGAAAATAGGAATAAAAAAGTTATTTTTAAGGAAAATAAGTATATGAAAGTTATGTTATTAAAAATTTACATTGACAAGTTAAAACAAATAGTGATAAAATTAAATTTTTAATTTGACATATGTAAGTATTTAGGGTAAAATATATAATGGAAAGAGGGTGTTTAATATGGAAAAAAATAGAACATTAGCTTCCATAAAAAGAGACCTTGAAGGCCATGTTGGTGAAAAAGTAACATTAAAGGCCAACGGAGGCAGGAAGAAAATTCTCGTTAATAATGGAATACTTGAAAGTTTATATCCAAGTATATTTGTTATTAGATTAGAGAGTGACACCCAAAGGACAGTGACATATAGTTATTCAGATGTTTTGACAAAGACAGTACAATTACATTTTGCTGGATAAAACTTCGATTATGCATCGAAGTTTTTTTTAATCCTCAAAAAAACGTTTACTTAGACGACAAAAAAGAAAGATGGTGGGTATCCATCTTTCAACTATGGTATAAAAGGGTATTGAGAATTTATGAGAGGTTATATGGTCAATAACCAATATTATAATACGATATTTCAGAAACAATGTCAACAGTAAAATCAAAAAAAATTATCTTTTTCGACAAAAAAATCGTAACGATGTAGAAAAATGCGTTAATTTACTCCTACAAAACTTAGATTTTAGTTCATATTCCATAAAAAATTGAGTATAAATAGTAATAAGAATTTTGTAGGAGGGATATAATGCCAGAAATAGATACTATAAAAGAGTCTGTTGATTACCAACAACTTGTGAGAGAAGATTCTATAGATCAAATGCTTAAAGGTGAATTTTTGATACCTGATACTCATCCAGATGTACAGGAGATTATTTCGGTTAGTGGTAGAACCAACCTTACCAGAAAAGAAAGTCTTGGCGACAGAATACTGCTTGAAGGAAACATAGAATACGTTGTTTTATATCTAGCAAGAGAAGAAGAAGGTCTTGTACTTAATAGTGTTTCTTATAATGATAAGTTCTCAAACTATATTGAGGGGTTAGAAGCAGAACATAGGATCTCATGTGAGGCTTTAGCAAAAATTGAACATATTGAAGGAAAAATAATAAATGAAAGAAAAATATCAATTGAAGGGGTATTAAATATAAGCACTGAATGCTATAAAAATTCTCAAATTGATTTTTTGAAAGATATAGTTGGAGTAAAAGACATTCAAGTATTAAGAAAGCCTGAAATGATAGACAAGTTAGTAGCTAAAAAGGAAATTGATTTCAGTGGAACTGGCACAATTATTATTGGTATGGATAAGCCTCAAGTTGGTAAGATAATAAAGACATCATTGAATATTCATAAAGAGGATATTAAGTTAAATGAGGACAGAGTTACAGTTTCATGTTTCTGCAAGGTAGAATTATTATATAGAGCTTCAGAAACTAGGGAGGTTATACTTGCTGAAGAGGATATATTTATTAGTAAGGATGAGGAAGTTATAGGAGTATCATCGAATATGACTTCACTAGGAAACTTTTGCCTTACAAATTATGACTTGAAAGTTAGAGAAGATGACTTGGGAGAAGCTAGAAAGATAGAAATAGATGTTCAAGCTAGATCAGATTTTAAGATTATGGATAAAAGTCATATGGATTTCATAGATGATGTATATTCGCCATCTATGAATATTGATGTTAAACAACAAGATACAAATGTTGGAATTGTTAATGATAAAGGTAATGCAGAAGCAGTTATTAAAGAAAACTTACAAGTTACGGATTCTTCAGCAATGCCAAGTAAAATACTATCGACTACAGGTAACGCAACAATAATAGAGAAAAAAATAATGTATGGCAAAGCTTTGATTGATGGAGTGTTAAATGTTGAAGTAATCTATATGGCTGAAGGTGGAGAGAAAGAAGTAGGTAAAATGAATTCTGAAATTCCATTTAATGTAACAGTAGATTTACCTAATTCTGAGGAAGATGCGAAATGCATTGCAAAGAGTATTATAGAAAGTATTCAAGGTGTGATTGAAGGATCAACAATAGCTATAAAAGCTATAGTTTCAGTTGAGGTTAAATCAATATCAAATGCGTTAAAGAAATGGGTATCATCTTTAGAGACAAAAGAAGGTGAAGCAAAAGGCAAAAAAGCTAGTATTATAATATACGTAGTTCAATTAGGTGATACAATATGGTCTTTAGCAAAAAAATATGCAACAACAATGGATGCACTTGTGAAGTTAAACAATCTTGAAGCAGATGAAAATTTGAAGGTTGGAACAAAATTATTGATTCCAGGAAGAGCGGTTATATAAATTTTCGTCATTTGAATTAAAAAGAATCATGTAATAATAATAAATGCCAAGTATTACAAAAAGTTAATAAAGTTAGTAAGAATATTTTTTTAAAAGCTGTCTCACAATATAATGAGACAGCTTTTGCATTTTATAGAATACTTTAAGCCATTTAAAGAGAGGGAAATCATACATATTGCATTGGCAGTATATGTATTTACTAGCATTTATTCAGTATCAATTGTGACGAATTTATGAATAATTATGTAAAATCATGGTTACAATAAAAATGCATGATTTGAGGTGATATTTTGGAGAACTGTTGCAAAGGGAAACTTATTATTATTGGAGGAGCTGAAGATAAAGAAGGAGAAAAAGAAATACTTAAATATGTTGCAGAAGAATCTATGAAAAATAATGGAGAATTAACAATTGCAACAATTGCAACTGAATATCCTAGTTCAGCTTGGGATAAGTATAAGAAGGTGTTTTCAGGGCTAGGTATTAAAAAAATGAATGTTTTAGACGTAAGCGAAAGAAAAGATTCATTTAATCCTGTAAGTATAGAGACTATTAAAAAGTCATCAGTAATTTTTTTTACAGGAGGAGATCAACTTCGTATTACTAGTTTAGTAGGAGGTACCCCTATTTTTCAAGAACTAAGAAATGTATTTATGAATGGATGCATATTAGTAGGGACATCTGCTGGAGCATCTGTAATGAGTAGTACAATGATAGTAAAGGGAGATGATGAAGAATCTCCAAGAAAATGTACTTTGAAGATGGCTCCTGGATTTGGATTTATTAAAAATGTAATCATTGATCAGCATTTTGCACAACGAGGAAGAATTGGAAGACTTTTAGCTGGAATTGCACAAAATCCAGAGATGTTAGGGGTAGGAATTGATGAAGATACAGCAATAGTTGTGGAGAATAATGTAATAAGAGTAATTGGAAATGGTGCGGTATATTTTTTAGATGGAGAACAAATAACTTTTTCGAATGTATCAGAAAAACATCAAGAGGAAATATTGAGTATGTACAATGTTAAAATGCATGTATTAACAAATGGTAACTTATTTCATTTGCAAAAGAGAACACCTTTTGAGGAGGAAAATACTAAAAATGAAAATAATAAGTAAACGAGTCTTTGAAGGTAAAAATATCTATTCCCATAAAAAATGCTTAAGGGTAGATTTAGACTTAGAAGGATATTGTGAGACTCCAAGTAAAGATATACCTAACTTTAATTTTAATTTAACTAGAATATTACCAGAACTATATAAACATAGATGTGGAATTGATGAAGAACATGGATTTGTAAAGCGCTTAAATGAAGGGACATATCTGGCACATATATGTGAGCATTGTATAATTGCGATTCAAAATATGTTGGATATTGAAGTTGCATATGGCAAGGCTAGGGAAGTTAAAGATGACCACTATTATATAATAGTTCAATATGAGTATGAACTAACAGCATTAAGAATAGTTGATTTAGTGGTAGATTTAATAAATTCATTGATAAGTCAAAAGAGTATAAATTTTGATGAGAGGATTCTAATAATTAAAGATATGTTGAAATATGAAATTGATGGTCCTAGTACTAGAGCCATTATTGATGCTGCAAAAGAAATGGGGTTACCTGTAATTAAATATAGTAACAGTGGTATTTATCAGATTGGATATGGAAAGGCTGCAAGAGTTATTGAAGCTACCATAGGGAATAATACATCTTGTGTAGCAGCAGATATATCCTGTGATAAGTTATTAACAAAGAAATTACTAAAATATCAGTGTATTCCTGTGGCTGATGGATATAAAGTTAATAATATCATCGAGCTCATAAAATACAGTAAGGAATTAGGTTACCCACTAGTTTTAAAGCCTCAATATGGTAACAAAGGGAAAGGTGTAATTTTAAATATTAAAAGTGAAAAACAGCTGATAGAAGCATTCAACAAAATAAAGAAAAGCTATAAGGATGTTATCTTAGAAGAATTTATAAAAGGAAAAGATTATAGAGTTTTAGTTGTTAAGGATAAAGTGATTGCAGTTGCACTAAGGATACCACCATATATTATAGGAAATGGTGAAGATACAATACTTAATTTAATTAAGAAGCTTAATGCAGATAATAATAGAGGTGATGATCACGAAAAACCTTTAACAAAAGTTAAAATTGATGAAGAAGTAATGGCATGTATTTCAAGGGAAGATTTAAGTTTGGAATCAGTTCTTGAAAAGGATAGAAAGATATATTTGAGGGAAAATGCCAATATTTCTACTGGTGGAGTGGCTATAGATTGTACAGATACCATATCTCAAGAAAATAAGGAACTATGTGTTAGGGTAGCTAAAACCATAGGTTTAGATATATGTGGAATTGATTTATGTACTAGTGATATTATGGAACCTCTTGAGTCTCAGGGGGTTGTTATGGAGGTTAATACTGCACCTGGAATAAGAATGCATTGTTATCCTTATGAAGGTAATGCAAGGAATGTTGGAAAAGAAATAGTTAATATGCTATATAATAATAATCCGAGAAATATTCCGCTGATTTCAGTTACTGGAACGAATGGAAAAACTACAACTACTAGAATGATTTCTTATATATATTCATTGATTGGATATAATGTGGGAATGACATCAACTGATGGCATATTTCTAGGTGAAAAGTGTATACATTCTGGTGATGATACTGGAGTTCAAAGTGCGAAAACAGTCTTAATGAATAAGGATGTTGATATTGCAGTTCTAGAAACAGCAAGAGGTGGTATTGTAAAAAAAGGATTGGCTTATGACTTAGCAGATGTGGGGGTAATTACCAATATAACGGAAGATCATTTAGGTTTAGATGGAATAAATACTTTGGAAGAATTGGCATTTGTTAAATCTATTGTTGCAGAAGAAGTAAAAGAGAATGGGTATGCTGTTATTAATGCTGATGATCCATGGTCTTTAAAAGTATTACCAAGAATTAAGTCTAAAATTGTATTCTTTTCATATGATAAAGAAAATCCATATATTAAAAATGCTTTTCTTAAAGATAATATGGCTGTTTATATTGATGAAGATAGATTAATGGCATTTAATAATGGAAGACATTACAATATTTGTAGTGTAAGTGATATAGGAATTTCTATGAATGGTATATTGAAGTATAATATTGCTAATGCAATGGCAGCAACAGCAGCGTTAATATCTCAAGGTGTAGATTATTGTATTATAGCTAAGGGGTTAAAAGAATTTAAGAATAATGAAAAACTAAATAAGGGAAGATTTAACGAATATGACATTAATGGAGTTAGAGTTATATTAGATTATGGTCATAATCTTGAGGGGTATAGAGTTGTTTTAGAATCCCTAAAAACAATGGAATATAATAAGCTAATTGGAGTTATAGGGATTCCAGGTGATAGAAGTGATGATGTTGCAGAGAGGATAGGCGAGATTGCAGGAGAAAATTTAGACTATGTATTCATAAAAGAAGATAAAGACAGAAGAGGAAGAGAAAAAGGAGACATCTGCAATAGAATAAGTAAAGGTGTAATTAAAAAAGTAAAAGATAATAAAAAGAGTAAAATTGTTTTGGATGAAGTAGAGGCGTTGAAAGAAGCGTTGGATATGGCTCTTTCCGGTGACATTGTAATTGTATTTTATGAAAAATTCAAACCACTAGTAGATTATATTAATAATGTTAAAGAAAGAGAATTGGTGGAAAGAGAATTAAATAGTATATAGGAAGGATTAATTAATTTAAATTAATTTAATTAATTGTATAAGTCGGGTGAAGAATTAAAAAGAAGTTTATTTTAAGCTTATGAATTTTTTCCCGACTTGAATTTTACATAAATTAATTCTTGCATAAATACCTTTAAATAAATGATAATATAATAGTATTATTTATTTGAGAGGAAGATTATATGAAGATTAAAGCTTATGGCAAGATTAATATTGCTTTAGAGGTAGTAGGAAAAAGAAATGATGGATATCATCTGCTAAGAATGATAATGCAGAGAATAGATCTTTATGATTTGATTGAAATACAGGAAAAAATAAATGGAATAGAAATTACTTGTAATAAGCCATATGTTCCTAGGGATGAAAGAAATTTAGCTTATAAAGCTGCAAGGCTCTTTTTGGATACTTATAACATAGATAAAGGAGTACATATAGATATTAGAAAGAATATTCCTGTAGCAGCAGGATTAGCTGGAGGAAGCACTGATGGAGCTGCTGTGCTCATGGGATTGAATTCAATATTTAATATAGGGGCTTCGGATGAAGAACTTATGGAGTTGGGATTAAAACTTGGCGCAGATGTACCTTATTGCATTAAAGGAAAGACAGCTTTATGTGAAGGTATTGGTGAGAAAGTAACACCGTTAAAGGAATTTAAAGACAAAATATTAGTTCTAGTAAAACCATCTTTTGGTGTTTCTACTAAAGAGGTTTATGGTGATTTAGATATAAGTAAAATCTACAAAAAAGTTAAAATTGAAGAAATAATGGATGCTATGGAAAGTGATAATTTAGATTTTGTAGCAAAAAATATGAAAAATCATTTGGAAAATGTGACATTAAGAAAACATAGAAAAATTATTGATATTAAAGAGGAAATGATTAAGATGGATGCGCTAGGGGCTATGATGAGTGGCAGTGGTCCTACCGTTTTTGGATTCTTTGACGATATGCTTAAAGCACAAAGCTGTTATGATAGAATGAAAAAACAATATAATGATGTATTTATTACAAGAACAATTTAAAAGATGTGTATAAGATTTTTTTATTTTGTCAACAATACTCCTATAGGGGGTTGATAAAATGAAAAAAGTAATTTCACTACTAGTAATTATCTTGCTTGTCATAAATACATTTGTATATTTTAATAGCCAAAGTGCTTCTGACAAATCTAGGGACAACCTGGTGCAAGAGATAAGTACTAAGTTGATTAGATTTCATGTTATTGCAAACAGTGATTCTGATAATGATCAGCAATTAAAAATAAAAGTGAAGGATGCAATAATAAGTTATATTTTCCCAAAACTTAAGGATTCTCCAAGTATTGATGAATCAAGAAAGATACTTAAATCTTGTAATGATGATATACTAAAACTTGCATCGAGTATCATTAAAAATAATGGTTATAATTATAGTGTTAAGTCAACAATGGGAAGAGAGAATTTCCCGGATAAAAGCTATGGTAATATAACATTGCCTCAGGGTGAGTATGAGGCATATAGAGTTATAATAGGATCAGGTGAAGGGAAAAATTGGTGGTGCGTAATGTTTCCTCCCTTGTGTTTTGTAGATGAAACAAGGGGACAAGTATCTGAGAAAGAAACAGAAAAGCAAATGAAGAGAGTGCTAAGTGATAATGAATATGATGAAGTTAATAATGATGTGAAAATTAAATTCAAAATATTTGAATTGATTCAAAAGTGGATTAAAAAATAAAATCTTGATTAAATTATTCAAAACCTATAAACTATACAGTGAATTTAAATTTTAAGATGAAGAGGTTAATAGTTATGAAGAAAAAGGCTGTAATTTCTGTTATATCAAACCAAAATTATGAAGATGATGATGTTATTGAAGTAGTAACACCTGGAGAATTTCATATAAAAGATGCAAGTAGTTATGAAGCTATATATGAAGAAACTGAAATATCAGGTATGGAAGGAACTACTACAAAATTAGAGATATATAAAGATGAAATTACATTATATAGAGAAGGTACAACTTCAACAAAAATGGATTTTAAAAAGGATAATAATTCAGTTACCCTATACAATACTCCATACGGAATGCTGGAATTAAAGATTGATACTAAAGATTTGAAAATTGATATGGATGAGAATGGGGGAGAAGTTCAGATAGACTACAATATAAGCATTGCTGGACAACCACCTCAAGGAACTCAATTAAAGATAAAAATAAAAGCATAATTATATAGGGTTTTAAGTTTAACTAGTAACTTATTTATGTAAGAATAAGTTAAGTTTCTTGTAAAAAACGATAATTAAATGGTGAAGAAAATTATTATTAATTTACTTCACCATTTTTGATTAAAAATTACTTGAAGCGTTAATACTTAAATATGAAAATTATTGAGGAGAGTAGATTGATGAAACAGGATGTTTTAGATGATTTATTGGAATTTGTTTTGGGTGTTAATGGAATGAGTTTAGAAGATATGGTTGATTTTTTAAGAAAGAAAGAAAATCTTTATATGCTTATATTGATTATGAAAGATTATCATTTTTTACATGATAAAAGAGTTAAAGAGATTTTAGGAGAACATAATAAGAATATAAATTCAACATTAAAAAAAGCTGAAGAAAAGATACTTATAAATAGTAGTTTTAGGGAAAGGTATTTTAGAATAGACGAAAAGATAAAAAAAATTATTTAAAACATATAAAAAAGACTGGATTAGAAACTCAGTTTATGATAATATATAATCTATGTTATTAAATAGTTACCCCATCATAATATTGAAGGGTAATTTCTATTTTATCATCGAGTTAATTGTATGTCAATATATTTTTTTAATTTTTTTAGGAGGATTTTTTTATGGCTACTAAGTATGTATTTGTAACCGGTGGAGTAGTTTCTTCTTTAGGAAAAGGAATAACAGCAGCTTCATTAGGTAGATTGTTAAAGAATAGAGGATTAAACGTAGTAATTCAAAAGTTTGACCCATATTTAAATGTAGATCCAGGCACTATGAGCCCATATCAACATGGAGAGGTTTTTGTAACTGATGATGGAGCAGAAACGGATTTGGATTTAGGGCACTATGAAAGATTCATAGATGAGAATCTTACTAAAAATTCAAATGTAACTACAGGTAAGGTATACTGGTCAGTTATATCAAAAGAAAGAAAAGGGGAATATCTTGGAGGAACAGTACAAGTAATACCTCATATCACAAATGAAATTAAGAATAGAGTTTATAGAGTTGCAAAGGAAAGAGAAGTTGATGTAGTTATTACTGAAATTGGCGGAACAATAGGTGATATAGAATCTCTTCCATTTTTAGAGTCTATTAGACAAATTAAATATGAAGTAGGATTTGAAAATGTATGCTTTATACATGTAACACTTGTTCCGTACTTAGGAAAAGCTGGAGAACTTAAAACAAAACCTACTCAACACTCTGTTAAAGATTTAAGAAGCATAGGAATTCAACCAGATGTTATAGTATGCAGATCAGAAAAAGAACTTTCTACTGAAATTAAAAATAAAATAGGTTTATTCTGTAATGTTGAAGGAAAAAGCGTAATTCAAAATTTAGATGCAGAGAATCTATATGAAGTTCCACTTTTATTACATAAAGAAGGTTTGGATACAGTAGTATGTGAAAAACTACATTTACCAACTGGAGAAATTAATAACAATGAATGGGTTTCAATGGTCGATAAGATAAAGAATTTATCAAAGACTGTTAAAATCGGATTAGTAGGAAAATATGTTGAATTACATGATGCATATATTTCAGTTGTTGAAGCACTTAATCATGGTGGATATTTTAATGATGCCAATATTGAAATAGAGTGGATAAATGCTGTTGATATTAATAAGGATAATGTTGATAAAGCTTTAGCTGGTGTAGATGGAGTTTTAGTTCCTGGTGGATTTGGTGATAGAGGAATTGAAGGAAAAATTGAAGCAATTAGATGGGCTAGAGAAAACAAAAAACCTTTCTTAGGAATTTGTTTAGGAATGCAATGTGCAGTAATAGAATTTGCAAGAAATGTGTTAGGCTACACTGATGCTAATTCATCAGAAATTAATCCTGAAACTGAATATCCAGTAATTGATTTAATGCCAGAACAAAAAGATGTAGAAGACATGGGTGGAACAATGAGATTAGGATTGTATCCATGTAAAGTAGAAGAGGGTACATTTACAAAAGCTGCTTATGAATCTTCATTAATTTATGAAAGACATAGACATAGATATGAATTTAATAATGAATATAGAAAAGCAATAATAGATGCGGGAATGAATATAACAGGCACAAGTCCAGATGGTAGACTTGTAGAAGTGGTTGAAGTTAAAGATCATCCATGGTTTGTAGCAGTTCAATTCCATCCAGAATTGAAATCAAGACCTAATAGACCACATCCATTATTTAGAGATTTTATAAAAGCATCACTTAATAAATAGTAAACTTAGAACCTAGAATATCAACGATATACTAGGTTCTATTTAATTTATAACAGTGTAAAAGTTTCTTAAGGGATCTGGGATGACGAAACAAGATATAGTACCATAATTAGTAAAAATCATGTTTACTTTTTTAAAAAAGTGTTATAATAATAGAATGAGAATGAATTATAACATATCCTATTTTCATTTTATAATATTTCGTTTAATCTTACCTTTAAAATTCCCAAATTGAAATGTATTAAAAAATTATATAAATATTAAAGCGTATAATTAAGGTATTCCATTGTATACTAAGTTTGAATTTATAGAATGAATTAAGGTTACTAAGTTATATTGCAGTTTAAAATATCCGGAGGTGCCCGATTTTGTCGAAAGAAAAATATTTACAAATGACTTTGAATGAGTTGAAAGAAGTAGCAAAAGATTTAGGGATAAAGAACTTATCAAAGAAAAAGAAGGGGGAAATTATTGAAGAAATTATTGCAAGTTCCCCAAATACAATAGAAAAAGATGGAGTTTTTTTAAGAGAAAAAATAACTCCTAAGGTGAATGCATCAGAAAGAATAGTTGAACAGGATAAAAACAACGATGTATCTAAAGAAACTACTGAAAATTTATCTTTAAATAAAGAATCATATGTATCAGAAAGAAGAACTGTAAGAACAAAGGATAATATAAATGAAGCAACATCTTCAAGAGGAGTACTTGAAATATTAGAGAATAATAACTTCGGATTTTTGAGATGTAAAAACTATCTTACAGGTGAAGATGATGTATATGTATCACCATCCCAAATAAGAAGATTTAATTTGAGAACTGGTGATGAAGTTGAAGGAAAAGTTAGAGAAGCTAAGGAAGGCGAAAAATTTAAAGCATTAATATATGTTGAAAAAGTTAATGGTGATCACCCTGAGAAAGCAGTTGGGAGAAAATCATTTGAAACACTTACACCAATATATCCACAAGAAAGATTAAGATTAGAAACCAATAATTCTAGAGATTTAAGCTCTAGACTAATGGATTTAATTTCACCTATTGGAAAAGGACAAAGAGGTATAATTGTTGCTCCTCCAAAAGCAGGAAAAACAACATTATTAAAAAAGGTTGCTCAGAATATATCAGCAAATTATCCTGAAGTTACTCTTATTGTGCTTTTAATTGATGAAAGACCTGAAGAGGTTACAGATATGCAAAGAAGTATCAATGGAGAAGTTATATATTCTACATTTGATGAAGAACCACAAAATCATGCGAAAGTATCACAAATGGTACTTGAAAGAGCTAAGAGAATGGTTGAGCAAGGAAAAGATGTGGTTATTCTTCTTGATAGTATAACTAGATTAGCTAGAGCGTATAATTTAACTGTTACACCTACTGGAAGAACACTTTCGGGTGGACTAGATCCAGGTGCTTTAATAATGCCTAAGAAATTTTTTGGAGCTGCAAGAAAGATTGAAGAAGGTGGAAGTCTTACCATTCTAGCTACTGCGTTAATAGAAACTGGAAGTAGAATGGATGATATGATATTTGAAGAGTTTAAGGGAACAGGAAATATGGAAGTTCATTTAGATAGAAGACTTCAAGAAAGAAGAATATTCCCTGCAATTGATATATATAAATCAGGAACAAGAAAAGAAGATTTACTATTAAGTAATGAAGAAAAAGAAGTTGCCTTTGCAATAAGAAGAGTAATGTATAGAGATGGTAATATCGAAAACATAGCAGAAAAACTAATAAACTTACTATCTAAAACAAAAAATAATAAAGAATTTATTGACGCATTCCCAAAAGCAGAAATTGATAAATAGACGGAAAAAAATTAAAAGGTATACCAGAAAGTTGAATCTGGTATACCTTTTTTTATATATGTTCATTTTTATTCTCCATTGAGAAATTGGATATAATTGCATTTTCAGTCGAAAGTTTTTCTGATAAATCATAAATTTTATTTATTGAATAATTATTCCTAAGTTTATCTAAGTTATCCTTCATAGTATCAATTTCAGAAGGGTTTGAGATTAGTGAATCTACAATGTAGTTTATATCATCCATATGATCAACATACTTAGCACAACCTACCTGTGTAAGAAATTCTACATTTTCATATTCTTGACCAGGAATGGCAAATGGGATTATTATTGGAAGTTTTTTAGCTATTGATTCACTAACGGTTAGCCCACCTGGTTTAGAGATTATTATATCTGAATAATCCATTATTGCAGATATATCTTTAGTAAAACCTAAAATGTGAAGTTTTTTATTTGGAATTGGTGCCGAGTATTCAGAAAGTAACCTCATTTTTAAATTTTCGTTGTTTCCACATACAACAGTTATGCGTAGCAAATGTTTGTTTGTGATTAATTTTTTTAGGACATGAGAAATATTTTCAAGTCCCATACTTCCACCCATAAGAAGTATGTTGAAATAATCATCATCTTTTGTTGCACTAACTTCTTTATCATTTTCAAAAAATATAGGGTTTATAGGTATTCCATATGGAAAAATAATTTCTCCAGGAATTCCTCTTGTAATTAAGTAATCCTTTGTATAATCACTTGCAGTAATATATGCATCTGTAAATTTATTAATATATGCATAATGAACCTTGAAATCAGTGACAATTGATATGAAAGGAATGTTTATCTTATTTTGGCTTTTAAGTGTTGTCACCAAGTTAACAGACATAGGGTGTGTACCTATTATTATATCGGGATTTTCATTTTCGATATAACGTAAAAACTTTCTTTGAGTATTAAAGAAAACTATGTTTAAAAGTTTGTTTGTTATTTTCTTATCTGTCAGGTGATAAAACCAGCCGTATATCCAAGGGATTTTAGAAGCTGCAAATTCATAACCTCCAACTATTGCTGCGTTTAGGAAATTAGAGTTTTTCTTCAAAAAGTCATATTTATCAACTTTCCAGCCTTTCTTTTCAAAAACCGTTTTAAGAGAATTAGCTGCTTGGTTATGACCTTGCCCTGTGGATGCTGTTAAAATTAAAACCTTTTTCATTTAATTCACTCGCTTTGCCTTTTTAGTAAGATTTCTATATTATAGTTTAACATTTTTTCATATATTGTAAATAAATATCTAAATTAATTAATAGAAAATTAAGTATATAGTTATAATTCATCAAAGAATTTACATGGCACAGTTAAGCTCTTAGTAGTTTCAACTAAGAGTTGGACAATGTCATGTAATATGATTTTTGCATTATATTGAGATTTAGTATTTATTAAAATCTATATTTCCTAATATGTTAAAAGAAAAATGGGAAAGACAAATGTCTTTCCCATAATATAAATTACTTGTTAATATTGAATCTCTTATTGAACTTATCAACTCTTCCACCAACGTCAACAATCTTTTGTTTTCCAGTGAAGAATGGGTGGCATTTTGAACATATTTCTACTTTTAATTCTGATTTAACAGAACCTGTTGTAAAAGTATTTCCACATGCACACTTAACAACTGCTTCATGGCTGTATTCTGGATGTATGCCTTCTCTCATCGAATTCACCTCTTTCATATATATACAATTTTACTAATTGTAACACGTAACCAAATGTAACTATTAGAATATATCACTTTGAGGTATTTTTGTCAATAAAATTATATTTTTATAATGACATAAGGTATGTTATAATCGAATTGAACAGAAGAAATGAGGGGAAGAGTAACAATGAGTAAGCTTTATTTTAGATATGGTGCAATGAATTCAGGTAAATCAACAAATCTTATGCAGGTTGCATTTAATTATGAGGAAAGAGGAATGGAAGTACTTATAATTAAGCCTTCAAAAGATAAGAAGGCAGGAGAAAAGTTGATTTCACGATTAGGGGTAGAAAGAAAAGTAGATTTACTTATTAGTGATGAAGATAATATTTTAGTATTGATCTCAGAACTTAGAGAGAATAATACTAAAATAGATTGTATATTAGTAGATGAAGTACAGTTTTTAAATAAAAATCATATTGATGAATTGTTTGATGTAGCAGTAGGAATGAATATTCCAGTTATATGCTATGGTTTAAGGACAGACTTTTTAATGAATGGATTTGAAGGAAGTGAAAGACTTCTACTTATAGCTCATTCAATTGAAGAGATGAAGACAATATGTACATGTGGGAAAAAAGCTATATTTAATGGAAGAAAAGTGAATGGTAAATTTGTATTTAAAGGCGAACAAATTGCTATAGATGAAGTTGATAATGTTCAATATCAGTCTTTATGCGGAGAATGTTATTTTAAATATAAAAAAGAAAATAATACTTAAAGGAATGATGATATGAAAAAAACAGATGTAGGTGGCCAAGCAGTAATAGAAGGCGTAATGATGAGGGGAACAAAAGGGATTGCAACTGCAGTAAGAACATCCGAAGGAAAAATAGAAGTAGATTTTTTAAATCAAGTTCCAATTACTAAAAAATATTCAATTTTAAACATTCCATTTATTAGAGGATTCTTTGTTTTCTTAGATTCGCTGGTTTTAGGAATTAAATCGCTTAATTTTTCTGCTAGTTTTTTTGAGGATACAGAACCATCAAAATTCGAGGCGTGGTTTGAAAAAAAATTCGGAGATAAAAGTAATGATATATTAATTTATATTAGTTTGTTTATTTCATTTATTTTCGCCATGGTTTTATTTGTACTATTACCTACATTTATTGCATCGTTATTTAGAGGAATTGCTCAGTCATCCGTTATATTAAATGTAATTGAGGCAATAATTAGAATAGTTGTTCTTTTGGCATATATGATAGGGGTAGGTCAGCTTGAGGATATAAAAAGGTTATATCAATATCATGGAGCTGAGCATAAGACAATATTCTGTTACGAATGTGGAGAAGATTTAACAGTAGATAATGTAAGAAAATTTTCTAGATTTCATCCAAGATGCGGTACAAATTTTATTTTTTTAATTATGTTTATTAGTATTGCAGTATTTTCATTTACTTCTTTTGGTTCAGTTGGAGAAAGACTGATAATAAGATTGGTACTATTACCTGTTATTACTGGAATTACATACGAATTGATAAAATGGCTAGGAAAAAATGAAGGAAATTTATCAAGAATCGTAGCAAGTCCAGGGTTGCAATTGCAGAAACTTACAACTAAGGAACCTGATGATGATCAAATTGAAGTAGCTATAAGATCACTTAGAGAAGCAGAGGGAATAAGAAAAAGTATTGGGACATTATTAAAAGAAGCTATTGAGAGATTTAAGAAAGTAGAGATTGATACTGCTGTACTTGATGCGCAAATCTTATTAGCAAAAGCATTGAATAAAGATAAACTTTATGTGATTACTAATAAAGAAGAACTTGTATCTTTTGAAGAAGAAGAAGATTTTTTTAAATATGTTAATGAGAGAGAGCTAAAAAAACCAATAAGTTATATCACTGAAAATGTTGAATTTATGGGAATTGATTTTTATGTAAAAGAGGGTGTCCTAATTCCTAGAGGTGATACAGAAATATTAGTGGAAGAAGTTTTAGATAAGATAGCTGAAGACTCGGAGATGAAAGTGTGTGATCTATGCACTGGAAGTGGGGCTATTGGACTTTCTCTTGCAAGTTTTAGAAAGAATATTCATGTGGACTGTATAGATATAGAACAAATTCCGGAAGTAGTGACAAAGGAAAATATAAGAAGATTAAAGCTACAAGATAGAGTTGAATTTATAAAATCTAATTTATTAGAGAAATCTTTAGAACTTAAAGAAAAGTATAATATAATAGTATCCAATCCACCATATATTAGAGAAGATATTATAGAAACATTAATGGAAGATGTAAAAAACTATGAACCACATATTGCCTTAAGCGGTGGAGATGATGGATTGTTATTCTATAGAAGAATAGTAGAGGAAAGTACGAAGGTTTTAGATGAAGGTGGTATATTGGCATTTGAAATAGGATACGATCAAGGAGATAAAGTAAAGGAAATTATGGAAGCAGCTGGTTTTAAAAATGTAAAGATAAAAAAAGATTTAGCAGGATTGGATAGAGTAGTTGTGGGTGGATTATAGCTATTTAGTATACAAAATCACACATGTAAATATTGATTGAGATAAGTGTAATATGATATAATAATAAATCGTGAGAAAATATATATCATTTATTCATGAACAGAAGAAATAGTTAAAATTAAAGGTAGGTTGTTAAAATGTTATTAGATAGATTAGATTTTATAGAAAATAAGTATGATGAATTATCAATTAAGATTAGTGATCCATCCATTATGGCAAATCAAAATGAATGGAGAAAGCTTTGTAAAGAACATGCTGATTTAGAGATAGTAGTAAATAAGTATAGAGAGTATAAGGAAGTTAAGGAAGAAGTTGAAACTAATAAAGAAATGCTTTCTATAGAAGAAGATAAAGAAATGAAAGAAATGATCCAAGAAGAAATTAAAGAGCTAGGATCAAGGGAAGAGATTTTAGGAGGAGAACTTCAAATCTTACTTTTGCCTAAGGACCCTAATGATGATAAAAATGTATTTGTTGAAATAAGAGCAGGTGCTGGTGGAGATGAAGCAGCGTTATTTGCTTATAATTTATTTAGAATGTATACAAGATACTCAGAAACTCAAAGATGGAAAGTTGAGCTTATGAGTGCCAATGAAACAGATATTGGAGGTTTCAAAGAAGTTGTATTTATGATTAAAGGAAATGGAGCTTACTCTAAGTTAAAGTATGAAAGTGGAGCACACAGAGTTCAAAGAGTTCCAGATACTGAATCTTCAGGTAGAATTCATACATCTACTGCAACAGTTGCGGTTTTACCAGAAGTAGATGATGTTGAAATTGAAATAAACGAAAAAGATATAAGAATAGATGTATTTAGAGCATCAGGAAATGGTGGTCAATGTGTAAATACTACAGACTCAGCTGTAAGAATAACACATATGCCATCAGGTCTTGTGGTTTCTTGTCAAGATGAAAAATCGCAACTTAAGAATAAAGAAAAGGCTATGAAAATACTAAGATCAAGATTGTTTGAACAAGCTGAAGCAGAGAGAGCAGCTGGAATTGCAGAAGATAGAAAAAGTCAAGTTGGTACTGGAGATAGATCAGAAAGAATTAGAACTTATAACTATCCACAAGGAAGAATAACTGATCATAGAATAGGTCTTACATTATATAAACTTGAAACTTTTATGAATGGTGACATTGAAGAAGTTATTCAAGCATTAATAACAGCTGATCAAGCTGAAAAGATGAAAGCTATGGGGAATACTGATACATTAAGTTAATATTCTTTTGAAAAGAAAATAAAACTCAGCCTGGCTGAGTTTTATTTATAACTTATATATTTGAAATAAAAAATGCAGAAAAAATAGTGCTTTTTATAGGAAACTTAATTTATTTTTACATAAATAAGTTGTTAGTTGAACTTAAAGCCCTATATATAGCTTACATTACAACAAGGAGGGGTTATATGCACATTTCAAAAGCCATAAAAAAGCAAAAAAGTGCTTATCGAAATTTTAAGGCTATGATGATAATAATTGCTGCACTACTTCCCATTGTGACTCTCCTTTTCGGAATGACTGAAATATTTTATATTGCATATTTAGTTATTATTGAGATGATGATTTTCTTTTCATTAATATATAGAATAAGTTGGGAAAGACTTGAATTTTCTTGTTATAATAATAGATTAAAATATAAAGCAGGATTGTTTAGCAAAGAGGGTCTAATTTTTTGTGATAAGGTTGCATTAGTACATACGGAGAAACTTGGAGAAGAGATGGATATAATTGTTATATCATCTGTAAATTTTAAAAATAGAAGTTTTAAATTAGTAACTAAAACATTTTTAAAGAAATATCCAGTAATAGCACAAGAATATATAAAGATTAAAGAATTTGATCCAGAAAATACTTACTATTTTTTAGTTTTGAAGAAAGGTGCTCTTAAAAAATACTTACTATTAGATATAATATTTAAGAATTGTGTAAAAGCAATATACACAAGTAATGCTATAGAGAATATTAAGATTTCAAGAGGACAAAAAGAATTGGTGAAATTATAAGTGAAAGAAGGAATTTACATGGATACCAAAATAGCTAGGGTGGAGGATGTCCAAGAGGATATAGAAGTTATATTAGAAGCGGCAAAAACAATAAAAAATGGAGGGATTGTAGCATTTCCTACAGAAACAGTATATGGATTAGGTGCGGATGCTTTAAATCCAAAGGCTGTTGAAAAAATATTTAAGGCAAAAGGAAGGCCACAAGACAATCCACTGATTGTTCATGTTTTTGATAAAAAGATTGATTGGTTGGTTGAAAGTGTTCCTGAAATAGGGAAGAAATTAATAGATGCTTTTTGGCCAGGTCCAATAACTTTAATTATGAAAAAGAAACCTGTTATTCCTGATATTACATCTGCGTCATTAGATACAATTGGAATTAGAATGCCTGACAATGATATAGCACTAAAGTTAATTGAACTATCAGGAACCCCTATTGCTGCACCTTCAGCAAATATATCAGGAAAACCTAGCCCTACTGATATAGAAAGATGTATTGAAGATTTAAGTGGCAAAGTTGATTTTATTATAGGGGGTTCAAAAAGTAATGTGGGAGTTGAATCTACAATTATAGATATAACAGTTGATCCTCCATGCATTTTAAGACCTGGTGGAATTACATTAGAGATGCTAAGAGAATATGATGAAAGAATTTATATAGATCCTTCTATAATGGAAAAAAGTGATTTAAATTCAAGGCCAAAGGCACCAGGAATGAAGTATAAACACTATGCGCCTAAGGCAAAAGTAAAAATTATAAAAGGAAATCGAGAAAAAACTATTGAAAAAATTAATGATTTAGTGCAAAATTATATAGAAAATGGATTGAAAGTTGGAATTATGACCTGTCATGAGCGAGTAAAGTGTTATAATAATAATGCAGAGATAATTTCAATTGGTTCAGAAAATAATATGCAGGAAATCGCTAGAAATCTATTTGAGGCATTAAGGTCCTTTGATGATAGAAACGTAGATATTATATTATCAGAAGCTTTTATAGAAAAAGGAGTAGGAATTGCAATAATGAATAGATTAAAGAAAGCAGCTGCATATGATATTTTAGAATTGTAATGGAGGTAAGTATGAAGAGAGTTCTTTTTGTTTGTACAGGAAATACATGTAGAAGTCCTATGGCAGAAGCTATATTAAATAGTTTTGCTAAAGATGACAGCTCAATAAGTGCCTCTTCAGCAGGGATAAGTATTTTTCCAGGAAGTAAAACCTCACCTAATTCAAGAGAAGTAGTATTAAAAAGTATAGGAATTGATTTAAAAGATAGAAATGCTGTTCAATTAAAAGAGTCTCATTTAGAGGAACAGGATTTAATTTTAACAATGACAGAGTCAATAAAATTGGCATTAACAAGTGCCTTTCCTTTCTATTCCAATAAAATCTTTTCACTTAGTGAATACGTTGAAGAGAAAGGTGATGTTGTTGACCCTTTTGGAGGGGAATTATTTCTATATGAAAAAACTTACTCTCAATTAGAAAAATTAATAGGTAAGTTAATTTTAAAAATTAAAGGAGAAGGTATTCTTTAAATACTTTTCTTCTTTTTTTTGGGACATTTAATAAAACGGAGGTGCGTTAAATGAAAATAGCAATTGGATCAGATCATGGTGGATTTAACTTAAAAGGTGAAGTGATAAAGTACTTAGAGCAAAAATCTATTGAGTACAAAGATTTTGGAACAACAAGCACTGATTCATGTGATTATCCAGATTATGCTCTAAAGGTTGCAGAAGCAGTAGCAGAGAAGGAATTTGAATTTGGAATACTTATTTGTGGAACAGGAATTGGAATAAGTATAGCTGCAAACAAGGTTCCAGGAATAAGAGCAGCTCTTTGTCATGATACTTTTAGTGCACATGCTACTCGTGAACACAATAATGCTAATATTTTAGCAATGGGTGAAAGAGTTATTGGCCCAGGACTCGCAATTGAAATTGTTGAAACTTTTTTAAAGGCTGAATTCCAAGGGGATAGACATCAAAATAGAATAGATAAAATTAAAGCTATTGAAGAAAAATATAATAGATAGAAAGTTTTAGGAGGAAATAAAAATGAGTAAAGTAACACAAATTAACCATCCATTAATTCAGCATAAGTTGGCATTAATAAGAAGCAAAGATACAGGTTCAAAAGATTTTAGAGAATTAGTAGAGGAAGTATCAATGCTTATGGCATATGAGGTTACTAGAGATCTTCAAACTGAATTTGTAGAAATTGAAACGCCTATATGTAAGACTAAACATCAAGTTTTATCAGGTAAAAAGCTAGCTGTAGTTCCAATACTAAGAGCAGGTTTGGGTATGGTTGATGGAATGTTAAAACTTATACCAGCAGCAAAAGTAGGACATATAGGATTATATAGAGATGAAGAAACTCTTAAACCTGTTGAATACTTCTGTAAACTTCCACAAGATATTGCAGAAAGAGATATTATGGTAGTTGATCCAATGTTAGCTACTGGTGGTTCTGCTGCAGATGCTCTTACACTTTTAAAAGAAAAAGGAGCAAGAAGTTTAAAATTAGTTTGTTTAATATCAGCACCAGAAGGAATAAAATATGTTCAAGAAGCACATCCAGATGTAGATATCTATGTAAGCTCAATTGATGAAAGATTAAATGAAAATGGATATATAGTACCAGGTCTTGGTGATGCTGGAGATAGATTATTTGGAACAAAATAAATCAGTAGGAATATAAAATATAGGGTGCTTCTTAAGTCACCCTATAACACTTATTACTCTTTAGGAATTTATAATATTTTAAGATTGTGTTTAAAATTATAAGTTTGAACTATAATCTAAGGATTTACAATAGGGCTTTAAGTTCAACTAAATTAAGTTTCCTATAAAAACCCTATGGACTCCCCTAAAGAGTAAAAAAAAGAATTAGTCGCCTGCAAATTTTTCCTCACATACGTTTGGAAAGGCAGATGCGAGAAAAAAATCGACGGCTCATAATCGCCTTGACGATTTTTTTATAAATGGCATTGGTTTACATACCTAGATAATTAAATTATAATAAAGATAAAAACTCCTGAGGTGTTAATATGGAACGAAGAGATAAATATAACTATTATTTAGATATAGCTGAGACTGTTTTAGAAAGAGGAACATGTTTAAGAAGAAACTATGGTTCAATTATAGTAAAAAATGATGAAATAATTTCGACTGGATATACAGGTGCACCTAGGGGAAGAATAAATTGTATTGATAAAGGAAGTTGTATAAGAGAACAACTTAATGTTCCTAGGGGAACCCACTATGAGTTGTGTAGAAGTGTTCATAGTGAGGCTAATGCAATAATTAGTGCTGCTAGAAGAGATATGATAGGTGCAACTTTATATTTGGTTGGAAGAGATGCAGTTTCAAAGGCTTATGTAGAAGATGCTAATTCTTGTTCTATGTGTAAAAGGCTGATTATTAATGCTGGTATAGAGAAAGTTGTAATTAGAAATTCCAAAAATGAGTATAAAGTTATTTATGTTGAAGAATGGATAAATAATGATGAATCTTTAGAATACCAAAGTAAAGGGTATTAATAAGTGGAGGTAAGGGATGAAAAAAATAAAGGTAATGACAATCTTTGGAACAAGGCCAGAAGCTATAAAGATGGCTCCATTAGTTAAAGAATTAGAAAGAAGAGAAGAAATTGATTCAAAAGTATGCGTGACGGCTCAACATAGAGAAATGCTTGATCAAGTATTGGATTATTTTGAAATCGATACAGATTATGATTTAAATATAATGAAAAACAAGCAAACATTGACAGGGATTACTAGTAGAGTGCTTGAAGGATTGGATGCTGTTTTTGAAGAAGAAAAACCTGATATGATATTAGTTCATGGAGATACAACTACGACTTTTGGTGGTGCATTAGCAGCATTCTATAAGCAAATTAAGGTAGGACACGTGGAAGCAGGATTAAGAACTTTCGATAAGTATTTTCCATTCCCAGAAGAAATGAATAGAAAATTAACTGGATCATTAGCTGATCTTCACTTTGCACCAACTATTGGTTCTAAAGAAAATCTATTAAGAGAAGGTATAAACGAAAAAGACATATATGTAACTGGTAATACAGTAATAGATGCAATGGAACACACAGTAAAAGAAGATTACAAATTCGAAACAGAAGAGTTAAATCATATTGACTTTGAAAAGAAAAAGGTAATAATGATAACGGCTCATAGAAGAGAAAATTGGGGAGAAGGAATAGAGAATATTTGTATAGCTCTAAAGAGAATTGTGGAAGAAAATAAAGATGCAGAATTGGTGTATTTAGTTCACTTAAATCCTGTGGTTAAAGATGTAGTATTCAAACATCTAAATGATAAAGAAAGAGTACATTTATTACCACCACAAGATACTAAAGAAACTCATAATTTAATGAAAAAATCATTTATGGTAATGACTGATTCTGGTGGGTTACAGGAAGAAGCTCCTCACTTAGGAAAACCTGTTTTGGTATTAAGAGATGTTACAGAAAGACCAGAAGCTGTTGCAGCTGGAACAGTTAAATTGGTAGGTACGGATGTTGAAAAGATAATTACTGAAGCGAATAAATTACTTAATGATAAAGATGAGTATGAAAAAATGAGTAAAGCCGTTAATCCTTATGGAGATGGAAAAGCTTCAATAAGAATAGTTGATGCAATTGAGAATTACTTCGGATTAAGTGATAAGAAAATTGAAGAATTTAAATAAAAAAATAAGAGTAGAAGCCGAGCTTCTACTCTTATTTTTTTATAATGGATCGATAATAAGATGATGAAAAAATATATATTGCATGGTAAATACTTGAAAATTTAAAAAGGTATATCGTACAATTGAATTAAGTATATAAGTGTTTAAAAAATCAATTTATTATTCTTATTATATTAAGAGAAGATTAAGGAGATTGTATGAAAGCAAAAAGGATTTTGTTTCACATTCTAGTATACACCATGCTTTTTGGCGGGATTATGGGTATTGTAAAAGGATTAATTCCACATATGACATGTTTTAATTTTCGTCACTTATTAGGAATAGGTAACACGTATAATGAAGAGAATACTCCTATCTATTCTATTGTGTATGGGGTATTAATGGCTGTACTTGAAATAGTATCTTCAATATTGTTATTGACTAAAAAAAGAGTTGGAATAAAGCTTGCTATAACTACACTTTCTATTAATGCTTTGGGATGTACTATTTCAATTTTGATTGGGGATATATTGTCTATAGGTAGTTTGTTAACTAGATTTTTCGCAATTTATATTCTGATAAAGGCAAAAAGTTTTTATTATTGAGTTAGTATAAGGTATAAAGGTGAATTTCCTGGCGTTAATCTATACCATAGAAAAGATTGTTATTTTTTTATCAAAAAACCATTGATTATGTTAATGAAAGTAGATATAATAAAGAAGATGAAAGTGTTTTAAATTAACTTAAAATATATCCTAGGAGGTTACAAAATGAAAGAAGTTGTTATCGTAAGTGCTGTAAGAACTGCATTAGGTTCCTTTGGTGGAAGTCTAAAAGATGTTTCAGCAGCTGATTTAGGAGCTACAGTAGTAAAGGAAGCTTTAAACAGAGCAGGATTAAAAGGTGAACAAGTAGATGAAGTTATTTTAGGAAATGTTATCCAAGCTGGTTTAGGACAAAATGTTGCTAGACAAGTAGTTGTTAAAGCTGGTTTACCTGTTGAAGTTCCAGCAACAACAATTAACATAGTATGTGGTTCAGGATTAAAATCAGTAGCATTAGCTGCTCAAATGATTAAAGCAGGGGATGCTGATGTAGTAATAGCTGGTGGTATGGAAAGTATGTCACAAGCACCTTACCTATTAAAGACTTCAAGATGGGGTCAAAGAATGGGCGACGGAAAAATGGTTGACTCAATGATTAATGATGCTTTATGGGATGCATTTAACAACTATCACATGGGAGTTACTGCTGAAAATATAGCAAAAGAATGGAACTTAACAAGAGAAGAATTAGATGCATTTTCTGCAGCTTCTCAACAAAAAGCAGAAGCAGCTATAAAAGCTGGAAGATTTAAAGATGAAATAGTTCCAGTTGTTATTCCTCAAAGAAAAGGTGAACCAAAGGTATTTGATACTGATGAATTCCCGAGATTTGGAAGCACTGCAGAATCATTAGGAAAATTAAAACCAGCATTTATTAAAGATGGTGTTGTTACTGCTGGTAATGCATCTGGAATAAATGATGGAGCAGCTGCTATAATAGTAATGAGTGCTGATAAAGCTAAAGAGTTAGGAATAAAACCATTAGCTAAGATACTTTCTTACGGAACTAAGGGATTAGATCCATCAATAATGGGATATGGTCCATTCCATGCTACTAAAAAAGCACTTGAAGGTACTGGTTTAACAGTGACAGATTTAGATTTAATAGAATCAAATGAAGCTTTTGCAGCACAAAGTGTAGCTGTTGCTAAAGATTTGAATTTTGATATGGAAAAAGTAAATGTAAATGGTGGAGCTATAGCTCTTGGACATCCTGTTGGAGCTTCAGGTGCAAGAATCCTAGTTACATTACTTCACGAAATGCAAAAAAGAGATGCTAAAAAAGGTTTAGCTACTTTATGTATTGGTGGAGGAATGGGTACAGCTCTTATAGTTGAAAGAGAATAGTTTTAAATAGAGAATACAGATATAAAAATACCAATCTTGAATATTATTCAAGATTGGTATTTTTTACTCTTTAGTAATTTGTAATATCTCAAGGTTATGTATAACTTATAAGTTCCCTGTAAAAAATCGACGGCTCATAATTGCCTTGACGATTTTTTATAAAATAAATATCTTATTCATAAAAATACAAAACCTATGAATTTTTATGTTAAGATAAAGAAACTTTTTAGATAATAATTTGAAGGAATAATATTTATAAAAGAAAGAACAATAAATCATGAAGAAAAAGTGCGAAATAACATAAATATTATAGAAATATAGTGAATTTAAGGTGAATTTTTTATTAATATTATGCAATTTTTTAAAAAAATATGAAATATGTTAATGTTGGCTATTCAATTGTATTAAGATGATATTCTATTGCAAAATAAAATAAAAAAAATATTTTGTCAAATAGTTAAATAAATCTCAAAATATTACGAAATTAATATAAATAAGACTTTTGAAAATGTTGACATTTTAATAAATGATTTTGAAGCTCAAAAATGAATTTTCAGACAATTGAATAGCTTGCAAAATAATAGTTATTTTATAAGGAAAACAAAGAATCAGCAAGCTACGGGCATGATGAGAATATTAAACTTACATATTGGGAGAATATCGATTAATAACGACATTTTTAAATGGATATAAGATTTTGTTAATTTTTTTATGAGTTATATAATAATCACATGAATTAAACTAAGGAGTCATTATAATGGAAAAATCCCTTAAGGAACTAATAGTTAAAAACTCCAAGTTGGATATAATAGTTATGAGTGTAATCACATTAAGCTTATTTATTTTTATAAATAGCAAAGTCGCTACTGTTTATTTCATAGGGGCAATGGTTAGTGTGATTAATTTTATTATAAGTGGCTATTTTATGTCAAAGTTTTTGACAAAGAATAGTCTGTTTTATGGAATAGCATATGCCCTAAGGATATTCTTGATATTACTAATTGGTATGGCATTTGCAAATGAATTTATTTTGCTTTCAGCGTATATAGGTGGGTTTGTTACTCATCATGTATGTTTGATAATTTACTGGATTTTCATAAAGAAAGGAAGTGAGTAAGTTGATGGAGAAAGTAGAACCACTGGTATCTTTTTATTTGGGAAATTTTAAAGTAGACATTACTATTCAAGTAGTAATTGAATGGATTGTAATGATATTAATTATTGCTTTAGCTATTTGGTCTACTAATAGTTTAAAGAAAAAACCAAGTAAAAAGCAAACAGTGGTGGAAATGGCATATGAAGCTTTATCCGGAATGGTAAAAGACAATATGGGCGAAGGATATCAAGGATTTGTACCATTTATCGGTACATTAGGTGCATTCATATTATTAATGAATCTAACAGGTCTTGTTGGAATAGCGCCACCAACTTCAAACTATAGTGTTACAATTGCTTTTGCAGTGATGACATTTTTAATTGTTAATGCAAATGCACTAAAAAAAGTTGGAGTAAAACACTATTTAGGTGGACTTTGTGAGCCTTTTCCAGTTATGTTACCCATAAATATCATAGAAAGATTGATGTTACCAGTATCTCTTTCACTGAGACTTTTTGGTAACATTCTAGCAGGAACAGTACTACTAGATCTAGTTTATATGGCACTAGGAAGTGTACTCGCAGGTGTATTCAAGCTGGGTGTTCCTGTATTCTTGCATGCATATTTTGACTTGTTTGATGGGTTAATCCAAGCGTTCATATTTATGATGCTTACAATGATAAATACAAAAATTACAGCAGAACATTAATCAATAAAAGGAGGATTTTAAAATGGATTTAGCATTAGCAATGAGAGCATTAGGTGCAGGTATCGCTGCAATAGCTGGTATAGGTGCCGGTGTAGGTATAGGTATAGCTACAGGTAAAGCAATAGAAGGAATTTCAAGACAACCAGAGTTAAGTGGTAGACTTACTACAACATTATTTATAGGTTGTGCTCTTGCAGAAACAACTGCATTATACGGTCTTCTAGTTTCCTTAATCTTAATATTCGTTGGAGTAAAATAGTAAGTAACAAAAAAATTTAATTACTGACTCCAGAAGGGAGGCATGGGCTAACATATGGATATAAATGTTTCAACGATTATATTTACAATAATTAACTTTATCATTTTGCTTTTAGTTTTAAGACATTTCTTTTTTGACAAGGTTAAGAACATAATTCAAGAAAGAAGAACTGAAATAGAAGATAAGATGAGTAAAGCTGATGAAGATCTTGAAAAAGCAAGATTATTTAAAGTTGAAAATGAAAGAATATTAAAATCAGCTAAGGATGAAGGAAAAGGAATTACTGAATCATATAAACAGAAAGCTGATAAGATATACAATGAAATAGTACAGGATGCAAATAAAGAAGCTGGTATTATAATGGATAGAGCTAAACTTGAAGTGGAGAGAGAGAAGCAAAAAGCAGAAGCAGAAATAAAGAAACAAGTTGTTGATTTAGCTGTTATGCTTTCTGAGAAAGCTCTTGAAGAGAGCATAGATGAGGAGAAACATAGAAAACTTATCAATGATTTTATAGCTAAGGTAGGTATTTAATTATGTATGAATACTTAGATAGGCGTTATGCTCTAGCTCTTTACCAAATTGCTGAAGAAAAAGGCAAGGTTGATGAATATTTAGCTGATTTAAGAGAAATTTGCTCATATGTTTACAATGATAGTAACTTTTTTGAGGTTATTAAACATCCTCAAATAAGTACATCAAAGAAAAAAGAAGTGTTTACTAATATTTTTAAAGGTAAAGTTGATGAAGAACTATTATCATTCTTATTAATATTAGTTGAGAAAGACAGAATATCATATTTAAAAGAGAAGCTTAATGAGATGGAAAAAATTCATCTTGAAAGAAACAATACTCTTTTGGCTACAGTTCAAACTGTTATTCCTCTAGAGAGAGGACAATTTGATGAGCTAAAAGGAAATTTAGAAAAAAAATATGATAAGAAAATTATCCTTCGAGAAGAAATAAATGAGAGCATTATCGGAGGAGTTTATGTGAGAGTTGGAAATGAAATAATTGATGGTACAGTTAAATCCAAACTCGAGGAAATGAAGGCTCTTATGCTTAAGAGAGAATAGGGGTGAATCTATGAACATCAGACCAGAAGAAATTACTTCTATTATTAAAAATGAAATAGAAAAGTATGAAAAACATATTAAGACTGAAGATTCTGGTACTATTATACAAATAGGTGACGGTGTTGCTAGAGTTTACGGCCTTGATGATTGTATGGAAGGTGAACTTTTAGAGTTCCCTAATAATGTATTCGGAATGGCATTAAACCTTGAGCAGGACAACGTTGGTTGTGTTCTTTTAGGATCTGAAGAAGGTATAAAAGAAGGCGACATTGTAAAAAGAACAGGAAAAATAGTTGAAGTTCCAGTAGGAGATGCTTTAGTAGGTAGAGTAGTTAATGCTCTAGGAGAAGCTATCGATGGAAAAGGACCTATCATAAATGATGGATATAGAGCAATTGAAGAACCAGCTCCAAGTATCATTGACAGAAGTTCAGTTAATGAACCTATGCAAACTGGTATAAAAGCAATTGACTCTATGATTCCAATAGGTAGAGGTCAAAGAGAACTTATAATAGGAGATAGACAAACAGGAAAAACTGCTATTGCTCTAGATGCTATTATCAATCAAAAAGGAAAAGATGTTATTTGTATATATGTAGCTATAGGACAAAAACAATCAACTGTTGCTCATATAGTTAATACATTAACAGAAATGGGTGCGATGGATTATACTACTATTGTTAGTTCATCAGCTTCTGACACAGCACCATTACAATATCTATCTCCATATGCAGGATGTGCAATAGGTGAATACTTCATGCATAAAGGAAAAGATGTCCTAATTATATATGATGATTTGACTAAGCATGCAGTTGCTTATAGAACAATGTCACTATTACTTAGGAGACCACCAGGCAGAGAAGCTTACCCAGGAGATGTGTTCTATATACATTCAAGACTTCTTGAGAGAGCGGCTAAGCTTTCAAAAGAACATGGTAGTGGTTCAATAACTGCGCTTCCAATAATTGAAACATTGGCTGGTGACGTAACAGCATACATACCAACCAACGTTATTTCAATAACAGATGGTCAAATATTCCTTGAATCAGAATTATTCTTCTCAGGACAAAGACCAGCTGTTAATGCAGGTATATCAGTATCAAGAGTTGGTGGAAATGCTCAAATTAAAGCAATGAAGCAGGTTTCTGGTACATTAAGATTAGAACTTGCTCAATATAGAGAACTTGCAGCTTTTGCTCAATTTGGTTCTGATTTAGATAAAGACTCAAAAATGAGACTAGAAAAAGGTAAGAGATTAGTTGAAGTACTTAAGCAAGATCAATACACTCCAATGGATGTTGAAGAACAAGTAATGATCTTATATGCAGCAGTTAATGATTTCTTATCTGATATAAAAGTAAATGATATAATCAAATTTGAGAAAGAATTCTTAGAATTCATGGATACTCATCATAGAGAAGTAGGTAAAGCGCTAGTTGAGAAAAAAGTACTTGATGACGAAGTGAAATCTCAATTAGAAGCATCTATTATTGAATTCAAGAAAATATTCTTACAAGGAGCATAGCTTTTAAAAGCTATGCCATCTTTTAGGAGGTGGATATATGGCAGGAGCAGGACTTCTTGATATAAAAAGAAGAATAAAGTCTGTTAACAACACCAGAAAAATAACAAAAGCCATGGGACTTGTTGCCACTTCTAAACTTAGAAAGACAAGACAACAACTTTCTCTTAATGATAGTTATTTAGAATCTGTGAATAAATTAACAGAAAGTTTGGTAGGTTCAGTAGAGGATACAAATAATAATATTTATTTTAATCCTAAAAGTGAAGGAGCCATTTTATACATTCTTATGACATCAGATTCAGGTTTGTGTGGAGGATATAATGGAAACACTGTATCTTTCTTCGCCAGTGAGGCTTCAAGAGTACCTGATGCAAAAGTTATGGTTGTAGGTCAAAAGGGCTTAGGCTATTTAAAGAAATATAACTATGAAACTGTAGCAGAATATGTTGAAATACCTGATGTTCCAACTATAAAAGAAGCAAAAATAGTATATGAACATGCTATAAAGCTTTATAGAGAAGGAAAAATATCAGGAATAAGAATGATATACACTGATTTCATTTCTCCAGTTAAACAGGAATTAAAGAATATAAAATTACTTCCATTGGAGAAAAGTAATAAAGGTAATTTAACTTTATTAGCAGAACCTAGTATAGATGAAGTTTTAGAAGGGACTTTAGAAGTCTACTTAAAATCAGTAATTCTTAATTGTATGCTTAATTCAAAAGCTAGTGAACAAAGTTTAAGAATGAGTGCTATGGATGGAGCAACTAAGAATGCAAATGATTTATTAGATGCATTAAATACAAAATATAATAGAATTAGACAAGGCGCTATAACTCAGGAAATATCCGAAATTGTTGGAGGAGCTGAAGCGCAAAAATAGTAAGGAGGTAATCTGATGCCTGGTACTATCGGGAAAGTGGTTCAAGTAATTGGACCAGTAGTAGATATAAAATTCGATACTGATGCCCTTCCAAACATATACAATGCAATTGAGATTGTTAATGGGGATCATAAGGTAATAGCAGAAGTTGAACAACATACAGGCGACGATATCGTAAGAGCCATTGCTTTAGAAGCTACTGAAGGCTTAAGAAGAGGTATGGATGCTTATGATACTGGAAAGCCAATAAGTGTTCCTGTAGGAGAAAAAGTTTTAGGAAGACTATTTAATGTATTAGGTAAAACTATTGATAATGAAGGTGATGTAAGTTCAGAAAATTTATATCCAATTCATAGACCAGCTCCAACATTCCAAGAACAATCTGTAGAACCAGAAATGTTTGAAACTGGAATAAAGGTAATAGATTTAGTTGCTCCATATCAAAGAGGAGGAAAAATAGGTCTATTCGGAGGAGCCGGAGTTGGTAAAACAGTTCTAATCCAAGAGCTTATAAACAACATAGCTAAACAACATGGTGGTTTATCAGTATTTACAGGGGTTGGAGAAAGATCAAGAGAAGGTAATGACCTTTACCATGAAATGAAAGATTCAGGAGTTATTAATAAAACAGCTCTAGTATTTGGACAAATGAATGAACCACCAGGTGCTAGAATGAGAGTTGCGTTAACTGGACTTACAATGGCAGAATACTTTAGAGATCAAGGTCAAGACGTTTTACTATTCATAGATAACATATTTAGATTTACACAAGCTGGATCAGAAGTTTCAGCATTACTTGGAAGAATACCTTCAGCAGTTGGTTACCAACCAACATTAGCTACTGAAATGGGTGCTTTACAAGAAAGAATCACTTCAACAAAAAGTGGATCTATTACATCTGTTCAAGCAGTATATGTACCTGCAGATGATTTAACAGACCCAGCTCCTGCAACAACATTTACTCACTTGGATGCAACTACAGTTCTTTCAAGAAGTATATCAGAGCTTGGTATTTATCCAGCAGTTGATCCTCTTGATTCAACATCAAGAATTCTTGACCCAAGAGTTGTTGGTAAAGAACATTATGAAGTATCTTCAAAAGTTAAACATATTCTTGAAAGATATAAAGAACTACAAGATATTATAGCAATACTTGGAGTAGATGAACTTTCAGAAGAAGATAAACTTGTTGTTGGTAGAGCAAGAAAAGTTCAAAGATTCTTATCTCAACCATTTACTGTTGCAGAGCAATTTACTGGTATGGTAGGTAAATATGTTCCAGTATCTGAAACAGTTAGAGGATTTAAAGAAATCTTAGAAGGAAAACATGATGATCTTCCTGAATCAGCATTCTTATTTGTTGGAACAATTGAAGAGGCAGTAGAAAAGGCTAAAGAGATTGCTAGCAAATAGTAATCTGTAAAGGGGCGAAGTATTATGTCAACTAATTATACTTTAAAAATAGTAACTCCTGATAAAATTGTATATGAGGGAGAAGCATCTAAAACTCTTATAGCTACTAATAATGGAAGCTTAGAGATGTATGCTAATCATACCCCTATAGTGGTTGTTACTGTTCCAAGCAAAACTGTATTTTATGATGAATCAGGAAAAGAAAGAGAACTATTTACATCTAGCGGAGTTGTTTCATTCGAAAATAACCAAATGATTTTTTGCTGTGATGCAGCTGAATGGCCGGAAGAAATAGATGTAGAAAGAGCTGAAAGAGCTAAAGAAAGAGCTGAAAACAGATTAGATGATTCTGAAGAATATGATAAACATAGAGCTGAAGTTTCATTACAAAGAGCTTTAATAAGATTAAGCATCAAAAAGTAATTGGATAATGGTTTATTCTAATTATTTTATACGACTTACTTATTTATAGTATTATAATTTGAAAATCTTGAAGGTTTTCTTTAGAAAAGATACCCCCAGAACTTTAATTATTCTGGGGGATTTTTTTTACTTTTTATTAATTTAATAATTTCAAAGCATATATATGTTATATATATGGAAAATATTCACATATATTGAGAGTGTTAATATACTGTAATATACAATAAATTAATCTTTTTATTAATATAAAAAAAATTGAATAGGAAATGAATACCTTGACCATAATTAAGAAGAAAGGTAGGGGGTATCATGAAGTGCAAGAATAAAATAAAGTTATTGGTGCTTTTCCTAACTTCTCTCTTAACCTTTTTAAATTTTTATAATTTAAAATGTCAGGGTTTTCAAAGTTTACAAAATAAGTTTTTAGAGAGTCATAATGATGTAGAGAGAAGCTTGGTGATTGAAGGCAAAAGCAATGAAAAGTATGAGAACTTAAGTGAGTATCTATTCAAAAATATCTCAAATGATTATAATGGAGAATTAACTAATGAAAAGTCAGCTAATTCTAAGATTTTAAAAATTAATTCCCAAAACTTCAATATGGAAATACAAGTTTTTAATGAAAATAAAAGTAGTTTTAGAATAATATTTTCTACTAAGAATAAAAAGGAAAACTTAGAAGCAGTTAAAAAAAATATAAACTATCTCCTAAAGGAAAAAGCATTTGATTTGAGATATTTTCAAGAAATTAAGGGCAGAATAGAAATAGAAGAAGATATGAAAAAAACATTGAATAAGCAATTTGAATCTCTAGGAATTAAAAAATATTCATTGTTAAAAATTAGTAATGGATATACAGGGGAAGCAGAATTGGGAAATAGTACTATAAACTTCGCTATTTGCACATATGAAAAAAAATCCTACATTATTATTGGTGAACCAATAATAATATCAACATATTAACAATAATTCATGGAGGATAATATGGAAAAAATCAGAGTAAAAGGTGGAAGTACTTTAGAAGGTGAAGTTGAAATAAGTTCTGCGAAGAATTCTGTTCTCCCAATAATTGTAGCATGTATACTATGCGGAGATAAAAATATAATAAAGGAAGCACCTTTGTTAGAAGATGTTTACGTAATATGTGATGTTTTAAAAGAATTAAATGCATCAGTAGAAATAAATGAAGTAAAAAGAGAGTTAACTATTGATACAAAGAATCTTATACCAAATAGTGCAAATAGTGAACTAATAAAAAAAATGAGAGCATCCTTTCTAATAATGGGACCAATGTTAACTAAGTTTGGTCATGCAAAATTATCACATCCAGGTGGATGTAATATAGGTACAAGACCAATAGACCTTCATTTAAAAGGGTTTAAGGCTTTGGGTGCTGATATTTCTATAGGACATGGATTTGTAGAGGCAAAAGCATCAAAGCTTATAGGAAATAGAATATATTTAGATTTCCCATCTGTTGGAGCGACAGAAAATATAATGATGGCTGCAGTCTATGCAAAAGGCACAACAATAATTGAAAATGCTGCAGAAGAACCAGAAATATGGGATTTAGCAAATTTCTTGAACTCAATGGGTGCTAAAATATATGGTGCTGGTCAAGGAAAAATTACCATTGATGGGGTAGATGAATTACGCCCAGTAGTTTATAGACCTATATATGATAGGATTGAAGCTGGTACATTTATGGTAGCAGCTGCAATAACTAAAAGTAAGATTAAAATCAATGGAGTAAATGAAGAGCACTTAAGACCTATAATAGAAAAATTAAAAGAGTGTGGAGTTAGTATAGACATTGTTGAAAATGAAAAAATGATAGTAGATGGAAGAGGAATACTAAAGCCAGTAGATATAAAAACTTTACCATATCCAGGATTCCCTACTGATATGCAGGCGCAAATGATGAGTTTGTTAACATTGATTAAAGGATCAAGTATTATATCCGAAACAGTTTTCGAAAATAGATTTATGCATGTTCAGGAACTAATAAGAATGGGTGCAAGTATTAAAATTGATGGGAGAACAGCTATTATAGAAGGTGTAGACAGGTTAACTGGAGCAGAAGTTAAAGCAACAGATTTAAGAGCAGGTGCTGCAATGATTTTAGCAGGATTAGCTGCAGATGGATATACAGATATAAGTGATATCTATCATATTGATAGGGGCTATGTTAATATCGAAGAGAAGCTTAGAAAATTAGGGGCAAACATAGAAAGAATTAATATATAATTACTAAAGAGTATGATTTTAAAGTAGAATATAAAATTTATATAGATTTTTATTTATTAAGAAATGAAAAAAGTGGTATTAAATAAAAATCCTTAGAAATTTTAATCTTATAGAAAAGGCTGATTAGGCCTTTTTTATTTTCAATATGAAGTAATTAATATCTGAATAAAAGTAGACCTCACTGCGTATATTTATTATGTAAAACAATATATAGGTGGGGGTTATGAGATTTAAAAAAATAAATATTAAAATATCAAAAAAAATAATAATTTTCCTTTTGCCAATACTAGTTTTAATATTTGTCCCTAGCATAATTCTTGTATGGGGAAAGGTTCCTTTAAATTCTTTAAATTTTGATAAGTTAGGAGAACAAGAATCTAAACAAGTTGAAGGTAAGGATTTCTCAAAAGTAACTGTATATAAAACTAAAACAGGAACAACTGAAAAAGTTGATTTAGAGGTATATGTCTTAGGCGTTTTATCTGGAGAAATGCCAGCTGCATTTGATGATGAGGCGTTAAAAGCTCAAGCTGTAGCAGCAAGAACATTTGCAATGAAACGAATTTTATATCCTTGTACTGAAGCAAAAGGAGCAGATGTTTGCGATACAGTCCATTGTCAGGTCTTTATGAGTAAAGAAGATAGAGTGAGTAAGTGGGACAAAGATAAATCAGAAGAATACTGGCAAAAACTACAGGATGCAGTTTCTGCTACAAAGGGAAAAGTACTAACATACAATGGAGAATTAGTATTATATCCACAATTTTTTTCTACAAGTTGGGGAAAGACTGAGGATGCTGAAGCTGTTCTCTCAACTGCATTACCATATCTTCAATCAGTAGATTCTCCTGGAGAGGAAGTAGCACCTAAGTTTAAATCTAGTATTACTATTAGTAGTAAAGAATTCGTGGAAAAAATTAATAATAAATATAAAGAGGCTAAGCTATCTGTTAATAATATAAAAGATTCTATAAAAATCGTTAGCAAAAATCCAGGTGGGTCAGTAAATGAAGTTAAAGTAGGTGGAGTAACAATAAAGGGTACAGAATTTAGAAGTTTACTATCTTTAAATTCAGCTAATTTCACTTTTTCATTTTCAAATAAGGGAATAGAAATACAGAGCTTTGGATATGGGCATGGAGTTGGAATGAGCCAATGGGGTGCAAATGTAATGGCGAAGAGTGGGGTAAAGTATGAAGAGATTTTAAAACATTATTATAAAGGAATAGAATTAAAGGATGTATCTGAAGTTAAGATAAGTAAATAAAAGATAATCAAGTTTATTAAATATAAAAGTGTAAATAATTAGGTTGATAAGATATTTATAAAACTCTAAAAATGGAGTTCTATTAAAATTTTATCAGCCTTTTTATTTTGAGAAAAATGTAGAAAAAAGAGGAAAATATTTACTGGAATAAATGTATTTTTTTATGTATATAAGGACAGACTACGAAATGGAGGTGTTCATATTGGATAAACAAAGTAAATTTCAAAAATTAAAAAACCTACTTAGAAAGGAGAGTTTTTACGTAGTCCTTTTTGTGTGTTTATGTGTTATTGCTAGTGCAGCTGCAATATCAATTAGAAAAGCTAAGGAGAATAGTAATCCTCCAGTAGCTGAAAATTCTCAAGATCTGCCTATTAATATAAATAATTCTGGTGGAACTAATAAAATTGATAATGCTGAACAAGTTAAAAATACTCAGGAAACAAAAAATCAAACCAATAAAGGTACTACAGGAAAAACTCAAAATGTATCATCTACAAGTAGCGTTCAGTTTGTTAAACCACTAGATGGAACTTTATTAAGAAAATTTACTTATGGAGTTTCACTAGTAAAAGTTGATACAAACAAATATGACAGCATTAAGGGAATAGATATTGCAGGAAAAGTTGGTAGTACTGTTGTTGCTGCAGCTGATGGTGTTGTAGATGAAATTGGAAATGAAGATGGAGATTTAAGTGGTTGGTATGTTGTAATTAAGCATTCAAATGGATTAAAGAGTAAATATGCTAACTTAGATTCTGATATTAAAGTTAAGAAGAATGATAAAGTCACTCAAGGAAGTGTAATTGGTAAAGTTGGCGATACAGCTAAAAAACTTACTAATAAAGAAGAGGGCGATCATTTACAATTTCAGATAATAGATTCAAAAGGTGAACAAGTGGATCCATTAAAGTATATAACTTTAAAAAGCAAGTAAAACTTTACCTAATGTGAAATCAGTCATTTTATCTATGAAAATGACTGATTTCTAAGGAATTTAAAGAAAAAATAATGCATATTAATAAATATATCGAATTAAGGAGGAGCCTCGTTTTGAAAGACTACATTGAAGAAAGAGTACTAGAGGTGGCGCAATATATAATTGATTCAAAAGCGACAATTAGAAAAACTGCTAAGGTATTTGGTGTAAGCAAAAGTACAATTCATAAGGATATGACAGAACGTTTACCCAAAATAAATCCAACAATAGCATTAGAAGCGAAAAATATTTTAGATTTAAATAAAGCAGAAAGACATATAAGAGGTGGAAAAGCTACAAAATTAAAGTACAAGGCTATTGAATAAAAACATAATTCCATATTATAATTAGAATGGGTATAAATTGTAGAAAAATAATACAAGTTATATAATTAAATCATTTTAGGAGTGAATATGGAATGTGGTTTTGGAGAATGGGAACTGATCTTGCTATAGACTTGGGTACGGCAACAGTTCTAGTTTATATGGCGGGAAAAGGAATAATATTAAAAGAGCCTTCAGTTGTGGCAGTAGATAAAAATACAAATAAAGTTTTAGCTGTAGGTGAAGATGCAAGAAAAATGATAGGTCGTACACCTGGCAACATAGTTGCAGTACGTCCACTAAGAAATGGTGTAATTTCTGATTATGATATTACTGAGAAAATGTTAAGACATTTTATTCAAAAGAGTTGTGGAAAAAGAAAAATCTCTGCTCCAAAGGTTATGGTGTGTATACCATCACAGGCTACAGAGGTAGAAAAGAGAGCTGTTATTGATGCAGCAAAAAATTCAGGAGCAAAATCTGTTTATCTAATAGAGGAACCACTTGCAGCTGCAGTAGGTGCAGGTTTGGATATTTCTGAACCAAGTGGCTCTATGGTTATAGATATAGGCGGAGGAACAACTGATATTGCTGTAATATCTCTAAAGGGAGTAGTTGTAAGAGCATCGATTAAAGTTGCTGGAGATAGATTTGATGAAGCTATTATTAGATATATAAGAAATAAATTCAAATTAATGATTGGAGAAAAAACTGCAGAAGAAGTGAAAATCATAGCAGCGTCAGCATTAAAAGGTGCTAGAAATGAAACTGCAACTGTAAGGGGTAGAAATCTTGTTACTGGATTGCCAGATAACATAGAAGTTACAACTGATGAGTTAGTTAGTGCACTTGAAGAGCCTGTTAGATTAATAATTGATAAAATTCACGATGTTTTAGAAAAAACTCCACCAGAGCTGGCAGCAGATATTATAGACAAGGGGATATTAATGACAGGTGGAGGAGCTTTATTACACGGATTAGATAAGTTGATAGAGTTTGAGACTGGAGTTAGGGTATTTATTGCAAATGATACTGTAGAATGTGTAGTATTAGGATCTGGAAAGGTTCTTGCAAGCATAAACAAAAACAATACTGAAGCTATCGAAAATGAAGTGCAAAGAGCATAGTAATATACTAAAATGAATGATTAAGGATGATTAAAGGGTTTTAGCAATATCAATACTATATTCATTTTTGAGCTTTTTTAACCATCCTTTTAGCTTTCAATAAATTTTTGAGGTTAATAGTTAAAGTAATAACTAATGATTTAGTACTTTAACTATTAACTTTTTTTGCTTTATTTTGTGCTTGATGAAAGATAATAACTATGAACAATTCCCTTAACAATAACCTTACACATTTCAAATATTAGGGATAATCGGATTGCTCTATTTGAAAAGATCTCAGAATTATTGCTTGTATCGACTATACCAATAATGGATACATCCCCAACCTTAGGAAGTTTTTTTCCTACCCCTTTACCAGGATGAATTGGGTAATCTCTCACGTGTATCTCGCCCACAGAATCAGTATCCCCAAGACAGGCATCAATACCTATAATCAAGGCGTTAGGGTGCTTTAAATATATCTCCTGAAGCTTGTCGTCTATATTTAATGCATGAATAGGTGAGTTTAAGGTTCCATATACAGGGATAGGAAGTAAGGTATCGATTAATAGGGTTCCAACCATTGGACCAAGGCAATCACCAATACATTTATCTGTACCTATACATATTATTATAGTTTCATTATTAATATAATCTTTTAAAAAATATGCTAGTTCATAATAGGACATAGGGTCTTTATATGAGACTTTAACCTTATTCAAAGAAATTCCCCTTTCTTAAAACAGAAATAAAAGTATAACCTAAGTAGAAATTTAAAAGGTACTATACTATATATGAAGGGAATATTAAATTTATTAAAAAAAGTATAAATACACAAAAAAGTGGCAATAAAACTTAATAGTGTGAGGTGATTAAATGAATAAAAAGATTCTAACTATAATTGTTATTATTGCTACAGCAATTAGTGTATATTTTATATTGAAGCCTTTAAATAACGAAAAAGATAAAAGTGGCACTGTGCAAGTGAATAGGCAACCTTTAGAAAAAAAAGTAGCAGACTCTAAAAAAGATACTAAACAAGAGACTAAAAAAGAAGATGTTAAAGCACAAGAAGAACCAGTTAAAAAGGCTGAAAAAGAGGACAAAGATGTCAAAGAGGAAGTAATACCTGAAAAAAACTATACAGATAATACTGATGCTAATAAAGAAGAAAAAGACAACGAAGATGATGCTTTAACTGCAGCAATGATATTTAAAGTTGATAAGAGTACAATTGAAAGTAAGATGTCTTTGACAAGTAAAGCTAAGTTATTATTTTATGCAAAGCGTTTGTCTAATTTTGATTTTGCAAGAATTAAACAAATATTAGCATCTGACGATGAAGTTAATGGCGCAAAAGAGATTTTTAGGATCCTTAAAAGTAGATTAAATTCCAATGAATATAACGAAGTTAAGGGTATTCTTAATCCATATATAAATACAGACAAGATTGAACAATACATTGATACATAAAATGCTATTTTAAAAGTTAGGCTTTATAATTTTTATGCTGAAGCTTGAACTTATTGTAGAAATGTGAGATTATTGATATAGTAGCTATATTACAAGGATAATAAAGGATAATAGAGTAATAAAGAGTTAATTTTGTTATACGAGTTAATATGGGGGTTGAAACTTATTTGTTATCCCCTTATACTATTCATTGTCGGTCAACGTAGTTCAATAAACAATGAATAGTATATAATTTGTAAATAGTATTCATAATAGAATATATAGTGATTGGTAAATAATATGCTGGCATGGCTCAACGGTAGAGCAGCTGACTTGTAATCAGCAGGTTGTAGGTTCGATTCCTATT
>NZ_JAKGTF010000018.1:0-76794 GCF_022324735.1 Clostridium sp. YIM B02551
AATCAATTAATGAAATGAGGGTATTCTTTGTAGGCTCTTTTTTTAAAATGTCCTTGACATAGGGTCCATTTTATATTAAGATAGCTCTTTTAATATTTATTAGTACTCCATTTCGGCTAGTCTTCTATAGAAATCATATCTATCACGAGCATGTTCTTCAGATAGCTTAAACATTTCTTCAACCCTATCGGGGAATACATTCTTTAATGAAGAGTAGCGAATTTCTCCATTAATAAAATCTTGGTAAGAACCTTTTGGTTCCTTAGAATCTAGTATAAATGGATTCTTGCCTTGAATCTTTAATAGAGGGTTATATCTATATAGTTGCCAATAACCTGATTCAACAGCTTTCTTTTCTTCAGCTATACTAGTTCCCATACCAGTTTTAATACCATGACTGATACAAGGAGCATAAGCAATAATCAATGAGGTTCCATGATAAGCCTCTGCCTCAGATATAGCTTTTACTGTTTGATTCATATTTGCACCCATAGCTATTTGTGTAACATAAACATGACCGTAACTCATAGCCATTAAACCAAGGTCTTTCTTTCTCATATTTTTACCGCCAGCAGCAAATTTAGCAATTGCACCTGTAGGTGTTGATTTAGATGACTGACCTCCAGTATTTGAATATATCTCTGTATCCATAACAAAAATATTAACATCGTCACCTAAGGATAATACATGGTCAAGTCCTCCATAACCAATATCATATGCCCAACCATCTCCACCAAGTAACCAATGAGATTTCTTGATTAGGTAATCTTTTCTGTCCATTATATCTTTTAGTACTTTATTTTCATTAAGATTTTCTTTGCCTAATAAATCTAATATTTTGCTGGTAGCAGATTTTGAAATATCAGGATCATCAATTCCACTTAGCCACTCATTAAAGGCATCCTTAAGTCCAGAATTTATATTCATAGTTACAGCTTCTCTCATTAAGTCAGCTAATTTTTCTCTCATTTGCTTAACTGCTAAGAACATTCCATATCCATATTCAGCATTATCCTCAAATAGTGAATTACCCCAAGAAGGTCCTTTGCCAAAATCGTTTGTAGTATAAGCTATGGCTGGTGCACTACCTCCCCAGATTGAAGAACATCCAGTAGCATTAGCAATCATCATTCTATCACCATAAAGCTGAGTTAACAGCTTGATATAAGGTGTTTCACCACAACCAGGGCAAGCACCATTGAATTCTAATAGTGGTCTTGCGAATTGACTTCCCTTTAAGGAATGTAAATCCATTAATCCTTCTTTAGGAATTACCTTAATAGCATACTCAAAGTTTTCAGCTTGTTCTTTAATCTGTTCTTCAGCAGATCGCATTATTAAAGCCTTACCTGGAGCTGGACAAACATCTGCACAGTTTCCACAACCAGTGCAGTCAAGCGGACTTATTTGAATACGATAGTGTAACTTTTCAAATCCACCTTTTCCCATTGGAGTCTTAGTATAGAAGGTTTCAGGAGCTTTCTCCTTCTCTTCGTCAGTTAATAAGCAAGCTCTAATAACAGCATGAGGACAAACTAATGAGCATTGATTACATTGAATACACTTATCAATTTGCCATTCTGGAATTCTTACAGCAATACCTCTCTTTTCGTATGCAGTTATACCTAAAGGGAAAGTACCATCTTCCATTCCATTAAATGCACTTACAGGAAGTTCATCTCCTTCTTGTCTTGCCATAGGTCTTTCAATTTTTGTAATAAATTCTGGTACTTGCTTCTTCTCTGGAAGATTATCTTCTGCATTTGCCCATCCAGATGGAAAGGTAACCTTATGGGCTGCTGTTGCACCTCTATCTATAGCAGCCTTATTAGCATCAACAATATTTTGGCCTTTCTTGCCATAAGTCTTTTCAACAGAGTTCTTTAAATATTCCATTGCTTGATCTATAGGAATAATATTAGCTAATTTAAAGAATGCAGATTGCATTACCATGTTAATTCTAGTACCTAATCCAACTTCTTGTGAAATTGATATAGCATCTACTGTATAGAATTGAATATCATTTTGAGCTATATATTTCTTTACAGATGCAGGAAGTTTATCTTCTAGTTCTTCATCTGACCAAGGACAATTCAAAACAAAGGTTCCACTTTTCTTTAAACCTCTTAATACGTCTAGATTATATAAAAATGATTTATTATGACAAGCTATATAATCTGCTTCAAAAACTAGATAAGGAGATTTTATTGGATTTTTACCGAATCTTAAATGGGATACAGTACTTCCACCTGATTTTTTACTATCGTAGGAGAAGTAAGCCTGTGAATAAAGATCGGTATTATCACCTATAATTTTTATTGCAGTTTTATTAGCACCAACTGTTCCATCAGAGCCTAAACCATAGAATTTACACCTAATAGTACCTTCTGGAGTAGTTTCAATTGGCTCAGCTTCAGGAAGTGATGTATGCGTAACATCATCTACGATACCTATTGTGAACTTATCTTTTGGCTGAGTTTCTTTTAGATTATTGAATACAGCTAGAATTTGAGATGGTCTTGTGTCTTTAGAAGCTAATCCATATCTTCCTCCAACTACTATTGGCTTATTTGGTTCATTATAAAGTACTTTTAAAATATCAAGATATAAAGGTTCGCCTACTGAACCTGGTTCTTTAGTTCTATCAAGAACAGCTATCTTTTTAACTGACTTAGGAAGAACATTGAAGAAATAATTGCATGCAAATGGTCTATATAGATGTACTTTAAGCACACCAACCTTTTCACCTTTTTTCATCAAATAATCAACAGTTTCTTCAATAGTATCGCATACTGATCCCATAGCTATAATTATGTTTTCTGCGTTTGGATCTCCATAATAATCAAAAGGATGATATACTCTGCCTGTTATTTTTTCAATTTCTCTCATATAATTCTCTACGATATCTGGTGTAGCATCATAGAATTTGTTTGAAGCTTCTCTTTGTTGAAAATAAATATCAGGATTTTGAGCAGTTCCCTTTAGGGTAGGGTGCTCAGGATTTAGGGCTCTATTTCTAAATTCCTGTAATGCATTATAATCTATCAGTTTTGCATCATCATCATAATCTATAACTTCTATTTTTTGAATTTCATGAGAAGTTCTAAAACCATCAAAAAAATGCACAAATGGTACTCTTGATTTAATCGAAGATAAATGTGCAACGTTTGCTAAATCCATAACTTCCTGAACGTTAGAAGAAGCTAGTAAAGCGACTCCAGTTTGTCTTACAGCCATAACATCTTGGTGATCACCAAAAATAGAAAGAGCATGGGTAGCAATAGCACGAGCACTTACATGAAGAACTCCTGGCAACAACTCTCCAGCAAGTCTATATAGGTTAGGGATCATTAATAGTAATCCTTGAGAAGCAGTATAGGTAGTTGTTAGTGCACCTGCAACTAGAGAACCATGAACTGCACCTGCAGCCCCTGCTTCAGATTGCATTTCTACGATTTTTACTGGCTGTCCAAATATATTCTTTTTACCATGGGCTGACCATTCATCAACACCTTCTGCCATAGGAGTTGATGGGGTTATTGGATAAATAGCAGCTACTTCTGTAAAAGCGTATGAAGCCTCAGCTGCAGCTTGGTTTCCATCCATGGTTTTCATTTTCTTGGGCATATCGATTCCTCCTTAATTAGTAGTATATAATCTATTAAAGTTAATTCATTAATTTATGCTTAATGAACTAGTTTATTAGATTACATAGGTTAAATAATTCATATTCCTCACTAGTATTTACAAAGATTAGATTATGAATTCATAAAGGAGATAAATTTTTGAATATTTTTATTTTGTTTAGAGAAAACTTATGCTGAAAATGTAAATGTTGGAGGAATGAATATATGAGTGAGACTATTTTAGAGAAAACTGAGGGTCGTGTAAGCTATCATGATTCTGTAGAAGAGATGGTAAAAAGAATCAGAGAAGACGGTATGTCAAATGTATTTGATAGATGGGCATTACAAGAAAAAATAAGATGTAAATTTTGCCTTGAAGGATTAAGCTGCCAATTATGCTCTCAAGGACCTTGCAGAATTAGTGAAAAAGGAGGTCAAGTTAAAGGTGTATGTGGAATAGGACCAGATGCGATGGCTATGAGAAATCTCTTGCTACAGAATATTATGGGAGCAGGTACATATAGTCATCATGCCTATGAAGCATTCAGAACACTTAAGGCAACAGGTGAAGGTAAAACACCATTTAAAATTAAAGATGAAAATAAACTTAAATGGATGTGTGAGAAATTAGGTGTTAGTACTAATCAAGAGATTAATAAAATGGCAATTGAATTAGCTGAATTACTAGAAGAACAAATGAAAATAGATTCTGAAGACAAGAACTTAATGGTTGAAGTTTTTGCACCTAAAAAGAGAAAAGAAGTATGGAGAAAGTTAGGCATATATCCAGCAGGAGTACAACATGAAGAACAGAATAGCGTAGCAAGCTGCTTAACTAATGTTGATGGAAATTATGCTTCTCTTGCAATTAAGGCACTGAAGCTAGGTTTAGCAACTATATACAATGCTCAAATAGGCTTAGAAATGACTCAAGACATTTTATTTGGAACTCCTATGCCTCATGAGGTAAATGTTGACTTAGGAATTATGGATCCAGATTACGTAAATATAGTATTTAATGGACACCAGCCATGGGCAGGAGCTAGAACTATTGAAAAGGCAAGAATGGCTGAGGTGCAAGAAAAAGCAAAAGCAGCAGGTGCTAAGGGGCTTCGTGTAGTAGGTTCAATAGAGACTGGCCAAGAATTGCTTCAAAGATTTGAAGTTGATGATGTTTTTGTAGGATTAATGGGAAATTGGCTTGCCATAGAGCCATTGCTTGCGACTGGAACAGTGGACGTAATGGCTATGGAAGAAAACTGTTCTCCACCAGCTATTGATCATTATGCAGAAAAATACCAAGCAACTTTAGTGGCAATAAGTACAATTATAGATATACCAGGACTTCAACATAAAATACCATATCATCCAGATAAGGTAGATGAAATGACTGATGCATTGATTGATCTAGCTATTGAAAACTTTAAAAAGCGTAAGGATAATGTTAAACCAATGGTTCCAAAGATAGTACAAAAGGCAATAGCTGGATTTTCAACAGAGGCTGTGCTTGGAGCTCTTGGAAATAAGCTAGATCCATTAGTAGATGTGATCTCAGCTGGAAAAATTAAAGGGGTAGTAGCTCTTGCTAATTGCTCTACATTAAGAAATGGCCCTCAAGACTGGAATACAGTAAATCTTACAAAAGAACTTATTAAGAAAAATATTCTTGTGGTAAGTGGAGGATGTGGAAATCATGCACTTGAGGTAGCAGGATTATGTAGCTTAGAAGCAGCAAATATGGCAGGTGAAGGATTAAAAGAAGTATGTAATATGTTAAAGATTCCACCAGTATTAAGCTTTGGAACATGCACTGATACAGGAAGAATATCAATGCTTGTTACAGCACTTGCAGATCATTTAGATGTAGATGTGCCACAATTACCTATAGCTGTAACTGCACCAGAATGGATGGAACAAAAAGCAACAATAGATGGAGTATTTGCAGTGGCATATGGTGCTTATACCCACCTATCACCAACGCCGTTTGTAACTGGAGCACCTGAATTAGTTAAACTTCTTACTCAAGATGTTGAAGGATTAACAGGCGGGAAAGTTGCATTAGGAGATGATCCTGTAGAGGTTGCAAATGGTATAGAAGCTCATATTAATGCAAAGAGAAAAGGGTTAGGATTAAGTTAAATAAGTAATGAATAAGAAGCATAAAGAGATTGAATGATTATTTCATTCAATCTCTTTACTTTTTTGCAAATACTTAATTAGTTATCATAAATAAGTAATATTATAATTTGAATTTCTTAATAAGCCCAACCATGGTTTGAGTCATGGAAGAAAGTTCCTGTGCTGATACTGCAACTTCTTCAGAAGAAGAGTTTAATTCTTCAGAAGAGGATGCTATTTCTTCAGAAGAGGCTGCTATTTCTTCTGATATAGCAGTAGTATCAGTAATTTTCCCTATGATAGTATTCTTTTCAACATCGATATTTTTAACAGAATTAGTTACTGAGTCTATTCTTGGTATTACATCATTAATTTGCTTAATAATGTTATTAAAGGAAGCGGTCGCATCTTCAATAGAATTCAGCTGAACATTTAATTCATTATTCATGATGTTAGTTGTATTAACAATTATTTTAGTATCATTTGAAATACCTGAAGTAATGTTATTAATTTGTCCAGCAGAAGATTTAGATTGTTCTGCTAATTTTCTTATTTCATCTGCTACTACTGCAAAGCCTTTTCCAGCTTCTCCAGCTCGAGCTGCTTCAATTGCAGCATTAAGTGCTAGAAGGTTTGTTTGATCTGCAATATCATTAATTAAGTCTGTAATTTCATTCACCTTATTAACATTTTTGTCAAGGTGAAGCATTTTATCTGCAAATGAGTTAAAAGAGTCTGCCATATTGTTTATAGAAGTAACTGTAGTCTCCATCTTTGAACTACTTTCTATAGCTAGTCCACTCATGTTCTTAGATTTTAAATTTATATCTGAAATAGAGTATGCAATACCTTCAATCTCACTGCCTAATTTATTTAGAATATTATTAATAGATTGCATATCTTCTGCTTGACTTCCAGTACCTTGTGCAGTTTCTTGAATTGCTGTAGAGATATTATTTGTTACAGCGGCCATTTCTTCAGAAACTGCTGATAAATTACTTGAATGACTGTCTATTTTTTCAGATTGTGAATTTATAGTTTTAAGTATAGTCCGTATATTCTCTACACTAGTTGCTAAGGCACTTTCCATAATTCCAAATTCATTTTTATTACCAGTACTTAACTCTATAGAAAAATCCCCTAAAGCAACGGCTTCTAAGTTATTTATCATATTATGGGATGATTTTATTATTGTTTTTATTAATATTACTGAAGTTATGGTTAATATTAATACTATTAGAATGAGAAGAATTATAAAGATATAAATACTATTAATAAAAACAGTATGACTATCTTTGTTAACTTGAGCTGCAGTTGCTTGGTCATTGGCCATAGCAGTGTTTATAAGAGGTGCTATTTTATCACCTAAGTCCCCAAAGGCTTTAGCATCTTCTGAAGGTAATTTACCTCCAGCCTTTATAGAATCTATGTTTTTATTCCACAGATTGATATATTGGTTATAATAATTACTAAGTTCTTTTATAGCTTCTAATTTGTCAAGATTCTTAGTATCTTGAACATAAGAAGAGATGTTTGTCTTTACAATATTATCATGATTATTTATAAGATCATTTTCATTTTGGGTGTAACCACTATGGCTAATAGATGTTGCGTTTAAGCGGATATTTAAGAAACTTGATCTAATAGCAGCTAAACGTGATATGGAAATTAAATTTTGATCATACATAGTATCAAGGTTACTATTGATTTTATACATATTTATAATACCCAGAGCACCAATGCTGAAAGTTAATATTAATGATAAACTGGACATAGTGAGTATAAGACTTCTTATTTTCATATTATTTAATAGCTTAAACATGGTATGGTTGTCCCCCTTTGTAAATTATCTTTTGTAATTAAAGTAAAACGTTTACTAAAATGAGTTTACATAACACAAAATAAAATTATTTAGTATAATTAAAACCTCCTATTGATAGAATATTTTTATTTGGGTTATTATTAAATTAAAAAAACAATTAAAGTTTCTTTTAAGTGAATTCTATATGAGAATGAATATCCAATCAACGCTTAATCTATGGAGATAACGGTAAAAATTTCACTTAAAGAAATATTTGATTTATTCGCTACTAAATGAGGATAGAAATTATTAAAAAAATTAACCGTGTATTTGTTAATTAGTTCAGGGATATACTTATATGGTAAAAAAAATACGAGATTTGAATTTCGGAACTTAATTGGGAGAAAGTTTCAAGAAAGGGAATGAGATTTAGTTATTAGAAGTGAAATATTCAAGAATGAAAATAGCCGGTTGAAGTAAAATTTAATTTTATCTTCACCGGCATTAATGTTATATAAACAACTATTCAGTTGTATAATAACCTTTTTCACTCATATAATTAAAAATCTGCTCACCATGCTCTTGTTCTTCTTTTTGTATATGATTTAAAGTTTGCCTAATGTTGTGGTCTTTAAATTCAAAAATTGATGTATTGTAGGTTGAAGAAACATACTTTTCTGTTGTTAATGCATCTTGGCAAAGATCACAGTCTTTTTGGCTAAAGCCTGTTGTTGATTTGACATTCTGTTGTTGATTTTGCTGACTTTGTTGGCCTTGCTGTCCTTGTTGATTAACATTTGGAACTTGACCATTAAGTATACTATTTATAGTATTTAAATGTTGATTTTCATGCTCAAGAATAGAAGAGAATAGTTGTTTTAATTTTGGATCTTCTGCCTCATTAGAATATTTAGTATATTTTTTTATACATAAGTCCTCATGAGATTTCTCATCCTTAAGAAGAAGGGTCTCTTTTTGTGTTAATGTTGCCATAAATTCCACCTCTTTAATTTTGATATATTAAATACGAATACAAGTAATATTCACAACTATTGTTTGAAAAATAAATAAAAAATATACACACTCTAATTATTAATAGAAGTATTAATTTTATCTATTTTGCATTTAAAGCAGCTAGGTTCAGTAAATTCCATGGTTTGTTGAAGTGTGGTTGGAAAAAGAAATCTAAAAAAGCAAGTTCGTCAATAGTCATTTCATTTTGTATTACGACAGACATGGTATTTATAAGCTGAGTTAAATCAGTTTTTGAAATAATCTGCGCACCAAGGATGATTTCCGTATTAGTTTCATAAGTGATTTTTATAGTTACAGCATCAAATGATGGCATGAATTCTGGCCTATAATTATCAGTTACTGATGTTATTTTAATATCATAGCCAGCTTTTTTCGCAGATTCTTCAGTAAGCCCAGTTGAAGCAATATTATATTCATAGATTTTTATTCCTGAAGTTCCCTGAGTGCCGAGATATTTAGTAGTTGGAATAACTAAGTTTCTTCCTATAAGAGTACCCATTCGAACAGCATTGGTAGCAAGGGGGATATATTCTCTTTCACCAGTTGGATTATAAGTTACAGCACAACAATCTCCAGCTGCAAAAACACCTTCCTTACTTGTGCGCATATAGTCATCAACGATAATCGCTCCATTTGGAAGCATATCTAATTTCCCCTTGAATAAATCTGTACTTGGCCTAAAACCAATACATAGAATTACAAGATCAGTTTCATATTCGCCTTTATTTGTTATGACTTTTGTAACTTTGCCATCTATGCCTTCAAATCTTGTTACAGTTTCTCCTAAAGCAAGCTCAACACCTCTATTTCTAAAGGCCATTTCTGCCAAACTAGTAAATTCTTTATCAAGATATTTACTTAAAATCCTATCTAAGCTATCAATTAAAGTGACCTTCTTGCCATTAAGTTCAAAGGCTTCTGCAAGTTCAACACCTATATATCCGGCTCCGATAACTACTATCTTGCTAGAGTCTTTAGCTTTTTCAATAATAGTAGTAGAGTGATTGTAATTTTTAGAAAGTAATATATTATCTAAATCAATTCCTTCTATGGAAGGAATTATTGGCCAAGAACCTGTAGTTATAATTAGTTTATCAAAGATATCCTCAAATTCCTCATTGGATTTTAAGTTTTTTACTCTAAGTATCCTACTATCCATATCTATATCTAATACATCGTGAGACATTTTTGTTTTTACCCCAAGCTCAGCTAAGGCTTCAGGAGAACTATAAAATAAGCCTTTAGGATCTGAAACAATTCCACCTACATATAATGCAATGCCGCAAGATAAGAAGGAAATATTATCATTTCTTTCATAGACTGTTATGCTAGCATCCGGATACCTTTTCGCAACATTTATTATTGCAGCTGTGCCAGCATGAGTACAACCGATAACTGCTATCCTCATCTTACTTCTCCTTTCAATTTAAAAAATATAATATTATTTTTTCAATAGAAGATAATTATATTCTGTGTTTAATTTAGAAAGTTAAATTAAGATAAGTAAAAGACAATTATGTAATAAATTGTAGTTGTTAGAAGTTTTAAATAGCTAAGAATATCGAAAAGGATAGATGTTTAATTGAATTAATAATTTAATATAAGATTAACGATAAATATATGTATTTTAACTTCAAATTTGGGAAAATGCTATTGAGTATTATCAAAAATTACAATATAATTGTATCATGATAATTATTATGTAGTTTTCTAGTGAAATTATCTATGATTATATTAGAGAAATCTAATTAGCATGTGTTAATGAAAGGGTAGGTGGAAATATGAGCAGTGTAAACGTTGTAATAGTTGATGATTCTCCTTTCCAAATTTCAATCCTTACGGATTTATTGACAGAAAGTGGATTCAATGTTATTGGAAGTGCTAGTTCTTTAGAAGAGGTAATTGAGGTTACTAAGACTTTGAAGCCAAACTTAGTAACAATGGATATGACTATTCCAGGAACTGATGGACTTGAATGTACAAGAGCAATACATAAAATTGATCCTAACGTAAAAGTAATAGTTGTTAGTTCAATGATGGATGAAGAAATTGTAAGAAAAGCTAAAAAGAATCGTGTTTCAGGATACGTTCAGAAGCCAGTTGATAGTGAGGAAATAACATTATTAATAAATAGAGTTATGGCAAATGAGGAATTGTTTTTAGAATTAGAAGGGGTATATTCTAAAGTATTTAAGGAGGCTTTATTAGATTTATTTAATAAGCTTACAAAGACAGTTCCTGAAGTGACTGAGGAAAATAATATAGATGTAGAGAAAAGCAGTAGGGGAATATCTGTAGTACTAGGTATTATAGGAAAATGTTCTGGAAGAATGATTTTTGATATGTCATTTGAAACAGCCGAAAATATCTCTAAAATATTATTAAAGAGAGATCCTAAAAATAGTGAAGAAATTCTAAATGTAATGGGTGAGATATCTAATATGGCAGCAGGTAATGCTTGCTCAATGATGAACAAAAAGAATAAGATATTTGGACTTAGAGTTGCACCACCAACTATATTTCATGGAGAATCAATTAATATATCAAAGGCAGAATTAGAAACTACATATACTGCAGAAGTTAAAACAGCATTTGGAGATATGTCCATAAATGTAGGTTTTGGAAGAGGTGATGATGAATGGATGTCAAGCATATAAATCCTTTTTTAGATTCATTTTTAAATGTTATGCCTCAAGTAGGTTTGGCAGATGTTCAAAAGAAAGGAATTAGCTTAAAGGGTAGATTTATAGAAAGCCCTGGAGTAATGATTATTCTAGGAATAATGGGAGATATTAAAGGTAATGTTATTTACGGAACTAGTATAGAGAGTGCTAAGAAAATAGCATCTTCAATGATGATGGGAATGCCAGTAAATGAACTTGATGAATTAGCTCAGAGCGCTATCTCAGAATTAACAAACATGTTAACAGCAAATGCAGCAATTAATTTTTCTAAAGAAAACATTGAAATTAATATTTCGACGCCTACATTAGTACATGGAGAATTTACAGCAAACTCTAGTTCAGATAAAGTTGTTTGTGTTGAAATGCAAGTAAATGACATGGTATTTGAAGTTAATATAGCACTTGAAAAAAATACTCTTTAATAAAGTTAATAATTAACTGACATCATACATTGGTGTCAGTTTTTTTTTACTCATTAGAGGAATTTATAATATTTTAAGATTAGGACCATTTATATAGAGAAAACTACCACTTATATGAGAACTGTAGTTAAGCTGCAAAATATATTTTATACTTTAAGTAACAAAGAGAGAAGTAAAGAATAGAGGTGAATTGTTTGAAGGTAGAAGTAAAGATAGAAGAAAATATAAAGGAATGTAAAGTAGTCATCTTCACTAATGAAATTACAGAGGAAGTTCAAGAAGTGATTAATAAACTTAAAAATAATCAAAATAAAGTTTTTAATGGAACCATGAATCAGAAAATATATTTATTAAATCCAAAAGATATATATTATTTCTATGCTGAAAACCAAAAGGTACTAGCTAAAACTGAAAAAGATATATTACAAATAAAACTGAAGTTATATGAGATTGAAGAGCAGGTTAGTGGAACAAATTTCATAAGAATTTCAAATTCAGTAATAGCTAATGTGAATAAAATAAAAAATTTAGAGATGTCCCTAAATGGAACAATGTGCATTAAATTTATAAACGGTGATATTGAATATTCATCACGAAGATATGTAAGTAAGATAAAAAGCTATCTAGGATTATAGAGGAGGTACGGTTATGAATTTAAAAGATGTTATAAGAAGAGGTCTCAAAGGGATAGTGATTGGAGTATTTTTGATTCAAACTATAGGTGTATTAATGATGTTATTCTCAAAGGAATCTGCGACCTTTAGTAAAGAATTTTTAATTAATCAATATGTTGCAGCTTCAATTATTGGATTTACATTCGGTGCATTAAATATATTATATCAATCTGAGAAATTAGGCTTAATAGGAGCTACCATATTACATTTTATTGGAGTTTCACTGGTTTATATCCCTTGTGCAATAATGGCAGGATGGCTTATTAATGATTCGGGAGTAATAATCTCAACAATAACAATATTTATTGCCACTTATTTTATAGTTTGGTTAATATGTTATTTGCAATGGAAAAAGTATATTAAGCAAATAAATATGGAATTGAATATTAGGAGGAAGGAATAATTATGAAAAGACAAAGAATTAGAAGCACATTATTAATAATAACATTTTTAGTATTTCCATTAGTTCTATACTATCTTTCTCCGTACCTTATAGTCATGGGAGCCTCTGAAGGGGTAATTACTGGAAGTTTTATAGTTTTTGGGATAATGTTTTTAGTCTCATTATTATTTGGGAGAGGTTTTTGTGGATGGATTTGTCCTGCAGGAGGACTTCAAGAATGTTGTTTTATGGCAGTAGATAGAAAGGTTAAAGGTGGTAAATTAAATTGGATAAAGTATCTAATCTGGGTACCTTGGATTATATTAATTATCATGATGTTTATATCTGCAGGGGGAATTAAAAAAGTAGACTTTTTCTACCAAACTTACTATGGTATATCTGTTATCAGTGTACAAGCTTATGTAATTTATTACTTTGTAGTTGGAGGAATAGCCTTATTAAGTTTACTAGTAGGAAAAAGAGCATTTTGCCATTATGGCTGTTGGATGGCGCCATTTATGATAATAGGTAGCAAGATTAAAAACAAGTTTAAATATCCTTCATTACATTTAAAAGCGGATGAGAAGAAGTGCATTGATTGCAAATTATGTAATAAAAAATGTCCTATGAGCTTAGAGGTTAGTTCAATGGTTCAAAAAGGAGATATGAAAAATTCTGAATGTATCTTATGTGGACAATGTGTTGATACGTGTCCAAAGAATGTAATTAAGTATAGTTTTATAAAGAAATAATAAATAAAGAAAAACAGAAACCTTAAAAGGTTTCTGTTTTTAGTATTCATAAATTAAACGTTAAATAACATATCTCCATAAGTTGGTAGTGGCCAGAATTCGCTATCTACTATAGTTTCAAGCTTATCAGCATCTTCTCTTAACTCATTCATCTTTTCAAACACTTCAAATCTATAAATCATACCTAATTCGTATGCATCACCTTCGAAGTTGTCTGCCTTAGCTACAGCTTCTTCTAAAACAGCTATTTTCTTCTTTAATGAAGAAGTTAAAGTAGATACTTCAGTTAATAATTCAGTTTGAGCAGATAAATCTACACTAATACCAGTTGCATTAATTGTATTTATAGAGCCAGCAAGACTAGTTGCAAATTTAATAACTGCTGGTAGTATTTGGCGCTTAGCAATTTCAAGAGTAGTTAAAGCTTCGATATTAATAGTCTTGTTATAATTTTCAAGCATTATTTCATAACGAGATTCCATTTCAATTCTGCTTAATACACCATGCTTTTCCATTACAGCTAAGTTCTTTTCAGCAATTAATGATTTAGTAGCTTCTACGGTTGATTTTATATTTGGAAGACCTCTCTTTTCAGCCTCAGCTACCCATTCATCTGAATATCCGTTACCATTGAATATTATTCTCTTATGAGATTTAACAATTTCATTAAGAATAGTTTGAATTTCTGCATCTAAATCAGAAGCTTTTTCAAGTCTATCAGCAATTCCTGATAATACTTCAGCAACTATTGTATTTAAAGTAAAGTTACAAGCTGCAATTGAAGCAGAAGATGGAACCATTCTGAATTCAAATTTATTTCCAGTGAAAGCAAATGGAGAAGTTCTGTTTCTATCAGTTGCATCCTTTGGAAGTGCAGGGAGAGTATTTACCCCTATTGTTAATTTACTTGAAGATTTTGAGCTTGTAGCTGGTCCATTTTCAATTTGTTCTAATATATCAGTTAATTGATCTCCTAAGAATATTGATATTATAGCTGGAGGAGCTTCATTAGCACCTAAACGATGGTCATTTCCAGCATTAGCAGCAGACATTCTTAATAAATCAGCATATTCATCTACAGCTTCTATAACTGCACAAAGGAATAATAAGAATTGTTGATTTTCGTGTGGAGATTTACCAGGTTCAAGTAAGTTTACTCCATCATCAGTTCCCATTGACCAGTTGTTATGCTTACCAGATCCATTTACGCCTGCAAATGGCTTTTCATGCAATAAGCAATAAAGATCGTGTCTTAATGCAACTTTTTTCATAACTTCCATTGTAAGTTGATTGTGATCAGTTGCAATATTTGTTGTAGTGAATATTGGAGCTAATTCATGTTGAGCAGGAGCAACTTCATTATGCTTAGTTTTAGCTGAAATTCCTAGCTTCCAAAGTTCTTCATCCACTTCTTTCATGAATTCAGAAACTCTTTCTTTTATTGTTCCAAAGTAATGATCTTCAAGTTCTTGACCTTTTGAAGGTTTTGCACCAAATAGTGTTCTTCCAGTAAATATAAGGTCTTTACGAGCATCATACATTTTTTTATCGATTAAGAAGTATTCTTGTTCAGGTCCTACAGTTGTAATAACTCTTTGTGTAGTAGTATTTCCAAGAGCTCTTAGTACACGTAAAGCTTGTTTTGATAGAGCTTCCATAGAACGTAGTAATGGAGTTTTCTTATCTAAGGCTTCTCCATTATAAGAACAGAATGCAGTTGGTATACATAGAGAACCATCTTTTAAAAAGGCTGGTGAAGTACAATCCCAAGCAGTATATCCTCTAGCTTCAAATGTAGCTCTTAATCCACCTGATGGGAAAGAAGAAGCATCTGGTTCCCCTTTGATTAATTCTTTACCTGAAAATTCTAATATTACCTTTCCGTCAGAGGTTGGACTAATAAAAGAATCGTGTTTTTCAGCAGTAATACCAGTTAATGGTTGGAACCAGTGAGTGAAGTGAGTAGCACCATTCTCAACGGCCCAATCTTTCATAGCAGAAGCAACAACATCAGCTACTTCAGGTGAAAGAGAAGTTCCTTCTTGAATTGTCTTTTTTAAAGCTTTATAAGTAGCCTTTGGAAGACGATCTCTCATTACAACATCATTAAATACATTTGATCCAAAAATTTCAGTGACTTTACTCATTAATAAATTCTCCTTTCAATATAGGCAAGATTATTTAAAATGTTATTAATTAACTCAAAAAAATAATAATTATAAAAAAATTCTAGAATATAACTGATAAATTGTCAATGAAAAATATACGAATTTTGACAAGTTGTTTTCTAATTTGTTATATTTTTAAAATTATAATAATAACAGTGATGGAATCTAAATATATGAATAAATGGAACAATATTACATTAAAAAAAGATAGAGCTAGAGAAAGGTTCTCTAGCTCCATTGCTAAAAATTTACATTTTAATTCTAATATAATAAAAATTCATTAATTACATATTATATAAACTGCCATAGCTTGTATAATATTATACATCAATTATACTCGTCCAATAACATTAATTCAATATGAAAAATCAAATTTTAATATTAAATTAGTCATAAAATCAAAAATAAATTATGAACTTCTCATGAAGTATTATGTTTGTTAAGTACTTTTTTATAAAGGATTATTTTAGGTTTCTAATCTTATTAGGTGAAATATTTTTATATCTTTTAAATATCCTACTAAAATAATTGCTATCATTAAACCCTACACTCAGGGCAACTTCATTTATATTAAAATCTTTATCTTTTAATAGTGAAATAGCTTTATTTATGCGTAAAAGATTAATATAATCAGTAAATGTTTTGCCTGTAAATCTTTTAAATAATCTGCAAAAATGGTGTTTACTTAGATTTGACATAGTTGCAATCTCTGTGAGAGTTATCTTTTCACTATAATGAGAATCTATATATTCTAATACTTCCTTTAAGTTATTCATACTATAAAGACTTTTTCTATTATTTTTTGATATAGATATAGATTCCAAATTGTTTCTAAGCAACATAACAATTATTCGAAAAACAGAAGATTTTACAATCAATTCATATCCCAAACTCTTTTTTTGAAACTCATATATTAATGTAGTTATCTCCTGCAATAGTTCCGTGTTCTTAGGAATTTCGTTAGAAAACTTAACATTATTTTTCATTAAGGCTTCAATATAATCAGTTTTGTTTAAATCTTTTTGGTTACCTAATAGAAAAGCAAAATCAATTTTAATTATATAATAAGTGAGATTATTACATAAGTTTTCTATATAATGGGCATCATTAGTATTTATTAGAACTAAGTCATCTTTGTTTGCAACTATATGCTTAGAATTGCAGTGGACTATACATTTCCCCTTAGAAATATAACATAGCATAAAGTGGTCATGAAAGTGACTTTCTACAATTGGACCAGGCTCAGAATGTTCGTAACAATTAATTTTTATTGGGAATTCAATGTTTATGTCGTAATCAATTTTCATTTTCGGGACTTCAAAGTCTGATTGAGATATAGAATTCATAATAATTCCTTTCGTAATGTTAAAGTCAATATAGTGCTGTTTTGGAGCAAATTTATTAATGAAATTACTTAGTATAGTGTTTATAATGTTATATAAAAATACTAAGTTTAAAGCTTTTATAATAACAAAATATAAATTGAAAATGTTTATTAACAATTTCTATTATATCAATTTTATACTAGTAATTAGCTTATTAACAAGTAGAAAGGTTTTGAGTTTTATGGTGCCAGTAAAATCAACACAATTATTAGAAAATAAATCTTTAGCATTTTTATTATTTGCCCGAGTAATAGGTGCATTTTCAGTTCAAATGGTTACTATTGCAGTAGGGTGGCAGATATATTCGATTACAGATAGTGCTTTTTATCTTGGATTAGTTGGGCTTGTGGAGTTTATTCCAATGTTTCTTCTTACCATATTTGTTGGGTATGTAGCAGATAGATTTAATAGAAAAGTTATAATTTGTCTCTGCAAAGCATTAGAGGGAGTGGCAGTTCTCTTTTTAGCATTTGTAAGTTATAAAGGATGGATAACTAAAGAAATAATTCTTATAACAGTATCTGTCTTAGGCATAGTGAATTCATTTCAAGGACCTCCAATGCAAGCTATGCTTCCTAATATAGTTAGTAAGGAAAACTTTCCAAGAGCAGCAGCATTATTAGCATCAGCATTTCAATTTGCAACAATAATGGGACCTGCTTTCGGTGGAATACTTTACTCATTTGGCCCTAATGTAGTTTATACTATAGCAGGAGTATTATCACTTTGTACAAGCTTTCTCATTTCACTAATAGTATTAAGAAATCAACAGGTAAATACACAGTCTGCTACTATTAAATCTTTATTTGCTGGAATTTCATTCATAAAGAGCAAACCTATAATTCTTGGTGCAATATCTTTGGATCTTTTTGCAGTGCTATTTGGGGGAGCTACAGCAGTATTACCGGTATTTGCGAGTAAGATTTTGATGGTAGGACCAATAGGATTAGGTGTTATGCGTTCAGCACCTGCGGTAGGTGCGTTACTTATGTCAATTGTATTAGCAAGAAGGCCATTAAAAAGAAGAGTAGGACATATTATGTTTACGGCAGTAATATTTTTTGGAATAGCTACAATACTATTTTCATTATCAAAATCTTTTATTTTATCATTAGCGTTTCTTTTTGTACTAGGAGCATCAGATGTAATTAGTGTAGTAATAAGATCTACATTGGTACAGTTAGAAACTCCAGACAATATGAGAGGAAGAGTGAGTTCAGTTAATCAAATGTTTATAGGAACCTCAAATCAACTAGGAGAATTTGAATCAGGGATAACAACAGCGTGGTTTGGACCTGTGAATGCAGTTTTAATTGGAGGAATAGGTACAATAATAGTGGTACTTTTGTGGATAAAATTATTTCCTAAGCTTTGGAGTGTTGATAAATTAGAAAATAGTTAATAAATTAGTACATATAAGGGGTAAAATACAATGATACAAATGGTGTGAAGTCTTAAGGATTTCACATCTTTTTTTATAAAATAACGTAAAGATTAAAGATAGGAACAAAATACCTCTAATTATGTTAATTACTTAGGGCAAAATAAAATTATTATTGACGAATTTGAGGTGTTATACTTGAGAAAAATATTTCTTAAAAGAGCTATATATTTTTTATGTGTTTTTAGTATTACTTCAAATGTACCTGTTATTAGAAGTAATGCTAGTGATAAAAATAATAATAATGCAATTTTAATCGATTTAAATGAAGAAAGACTTTATCTAATAAATAAGGATAGAAATACAATTGTTAAGAGTTATATTGTGGCAAGTGGAAAACCTAATACTCCCTCACCTATAGGAACTTGGAAGGTTATTAGCATGGGTGCTTGGAGTGGAGGCTTTGGAACCAGATGGATTGGATTAAATGTTCCTTGGGGTAAATATGGAATTCATGGTACGAATAATCCTGGGTCAATTGGTTCAGAGGCGTCCCATGGGTGTATAAGAATGTTTAACAAAGATATTGAAGAATTATACGAAAAAGTTTCATATGGAATGATAGTAACAATATATGCAGGACCCTATGGTCCTTTTGGGAAAGGAGTAAAGACATTAAAACCAGGTGATAGAGGAGCAGATGTCCTTGAAATACAAAGAATATTAAAAGAAAAAGGATATTACTTTGGAAAAGTTGATGGAGTTTATGGGGAAAACATGAAGAAAAGTATAATGGAATATAGACTGGAAAATAATTTATCTATTAATCATTTTATAGATAAAGAACTATATAAAAGTCTAGGAATAAGACTAATTGATTAGGTAGCTTCAGATGAATGAAGCTACCTTATTAATTTTGGTTATAGGGATTAACTCACTAGAGAGATATATATAATAATTAACATATATATGAAAATTGTTATATTTATATAAGTTATAAACTATATATTAATATATTGGTAATAGCGGGGGAGTAAAAATGAAAAAATACAATAGAATTCTTTTGATAGCAGTAGTAGTTTTCATTACTTTTGGACAAGCTAATAATATTGAAAAATCAACAGCAAAGCTTTTGAATCAGGTAGGGGTTCAATATGCTGTTTGTGATTACGACAATGTAAAAGCAGATGTTGGTAACAATAATAATCAAAAAAAGCCTTCTAGTAACAAGGCTAAATCTAGTAGTTCTAAAAGTACAACAAATAGTAAGTCAAAAAAATCATTCATTGGAGGAGGACTATCTATAGGAGCAATAATATTAATTGGAATAGTACTATTAATAGTCTTTGGACTAAAAAGAAAGGGTGTAATTAAACAAGAGGATATAGATAATTTAAGAGATATTCTTAATAACGAGAATAGCGAGGGAGATATTTCACCAAGTGTTAGACAGGAAGTAACAGATAATACAGTAGCAATTAGAAATGAAATCGTAAAGACGGATCCATTATTCTCACCTGATAAGTTTATAGGTTGGAGTCAAGAGGTATTTGTATCATTACAAGAAGCTTGGACTTCAAGAGATTGGGCTAAGATAAGACCATTTGAAAAAGAAGAGCTATTTAGAATGCATGAATTACAATTACAAGAATATAAGAAAATGCATAGAATTAATGTGGTTGAACGTATTTCCGTTAATCAATCATATCTATTTAAGTATGTAAGAGATGCAGAGTATGAATATTTAACTGTATACTTACATGCATCAATGAATGATTACATCATAGATGAAAATACCCGAGAGATAGTTAAAGGAGACGATGAAACAAGATTCACTAACCAATATCTTTTGACATTCATGAGAAATGTTGGGGTGAAGACTGATCCTGCTACAAGCAATATGAGTACAAAACAATGTCCACATTGTGGAGCACCAATTCAAGTCACAAGTGCTGGTAAATGTGAGTACTGTGATTTTATTGTAACAACAGGAGAGCATGACTGGGTATTAAGTGATTTAGACTGTATAAATGAAGATACCCAAGTAGGAAATGGTGGAGTAATTATAAATTAATTATCAAATATAAATAAAGATGGAGGACTTAAAAAATGGGGATAATAGCTGCAGCGGCAAATGCAATTAAAGGTACATTAAAGGATCAATATAAAGAGTTTATGTACTGTGATTCAATGCCAATGGATGTACTTGTGAGAAAAGGACAAAATAAAAGATTAGAAGGAAGTACAAATAGAGGAAATGATAATATTATAACAGATGGTTCTAGATTAGTAGTTTCAGATTCACAGTGTATGATAATAGTAGAAGATGGAAAGATAATTGATTTTTGCGCTGAACCAGGCGAATATATTTATAAAACAGGAACATCGCCATCAATGTTAACAGGTGGAATGAAGGAACTTAAGGATGGATTTATGAAAAGTTTAGGAACTGCTATGGATAGGTTCAAAGCAGGTGGACAGCAAGACCATGATCAAAGGGTTTACTACGTAAATATGAAAGAACTAATGGGAAATAAAATAGGCGCTGGAGATATTCCATTTAGGGATAGTGAGTTCAACTTTACTATTAAACTAAGATGTTTTGGAGAATATTCCTATAAGATTACCAATCCAATAATGTTTTATACTAATGTTTGTGGAAATATAGGCTACGAATTTACCAGAGATCAGATAGACTCTCAATTTAAGTCAGAGATACAAAATAATTTACAATATGCTTTAGGTAAAATAGGTTTAAAAGGGATCCCATATGATCAGCTTACGTTATTTACAAAAGAACTAGCTCAAGCTTTGAATTCTGAAATGACTACTGAATGGGTAGAGAAAAGAGGTATATCAGTAGTATCTTTTGCGCTGGCATCAGTAACACCTGATGCAGATAGTGCAAAGAAGATAGAAGAATTCCAAAGTACAAGAGTTTATACAGATCCAAGAATGCTTGCAGCTAGTTATATACAATCAAAGGGTGCTGCACTTGAAAAAGCTGCATCAAATAAAGCTGGAGCTATGACTGGTTTTATGGGAATGGGATTTGCTCAGCAAGCTGGTGGTAATGGTGGCTTTGATGAATCTCAGTTATTTAACTCATTAACTCAAAATCCACAGCAAGAACAAAGAGTGAAAGAAGAAAGCATTCCGAGTCAAAGTAAACCTCAGAATTCTCAAACATGGACATGCGAATGTGGAACAGAAAATACTGGGAAGTTCTGTATGGAGTGTGGGAAAACAGCCCCAGTACCAGTCAAAGCAGCAAATACATGGATTTGTCAATGTGGTACTGAGAATACAGGAAAGTTTTGCGGAGAGTGTGGTGCAAAAAAACCACTTGATAGTAAGTGTGAAACCTGCGGCTATGAAGCAGATAAACCATTTAAATTCTGTCCAGAATGCGGAGCAGAAAATAAAATATGATTTATAAACTGAAAGATAAAGCTTTTAAGCTTTATCTTTTTTATTTTATAAAAGAGGAGGTGAACTCAAGATAATAACTATTGTTAAAAGAAGTAGAATCAATAGAATAAGAATAGATTGCAAAGCTCAAAATAGAAGGGAATATATATAATAAAAAGTAATGAGTTTAAAAGAATATAAACAAAGCAGTGGAGGTAAAAGCATGAGGAGGGATGAAGTTGATAGTTACTTAAGGGTTTTAAATACATATAACAAAGTAGAGTTTTTATTCTCAACGATAATGTATAGTGCTGGCCCAACATTAACCAAAGAAAAAGCAGCTTCATTGGTTATATTTTGTAATGATAAACGTAATCTACAAAAAGATTGGGAGAATTTTAAAGACGAGGTTAAAGATAAATTAGGTATAAAGTTCTTAGAACTTAAAAAGGATCAAAAAAGCACAGTTGTATTATTCTATAATGAAGAGATTTTAAATAAAATCTTGAGAGAAAAAAGGGTTATAGAGCTTTTAGAGAAGCTTGGATATAAGAGGGAAATGTCAATAAATGAATGCTTATTAGTTCTAAAGGCACGATATAGAGAATTTTGCCCCCATGAAATTGGAATTTTTCTAGGATATCCATTAGATGATGTGGTTCAGTTTATGAAGGATAGCAAAAAGGACTGTAAGTTAGTTGGTTATTGGAAGGTATATAATAACACCGAAGAAGCTCAAAATATCTTTAAAAAGTATGATAGCATTAGAAATGACTTGGTTAGGATTATGATATCTGGAATAAAACCTACAGAAATATTTAGGTGAAGAAATACATAAATTTATTGACAGTTAAAACTACAAATAGTATTATTTGTAATAGTAAGATATATTTTATTTAGTAAATATATCTTTATGAAAGGAGATGGTATTAATGAATAACAGATTAAAGGTGGTTATGATTTAAAACTGAATATGGGCGAAAATGTAATGATTAAAATGTGATTTTATAAACATACATTTCCGCAGATTAAAGTAACCTTTCATAAAAACTTATTTGGATAAGTAACGCCGTGAAAAGGGCGTATTTTTTTTACTTAAATTTAGAATATACTCATTTATCCGCAGAAGGTGACAAGTGTTTTTACGGTTACTCCTGCGGAATTTTTATGCCCATTTTTAGAAGGATGTTTATTTTTTGAGAGGAGTGATGTTATATGATGAATTCATTTTATATTATGAGAAAAATTAATAAACATTTGGAGGGATTAGATGAATAGTAGTATTATTGAAAACTATGGTTATACAGATTTTTACGAAAAACAAATATTAGAACAAGATAATTTAGATAATGAATTGATACCAGGAAGAATTGTAGAGGTTCATAAGGAAAAGTATAAAATTATAACAGAGTATGGCGAGGTTCCTGGAAAGCTAAAAGGATCTATTTTTTATAGCGATAAAGTAGAAAATATATACCCTACAGTTGGTGATTTTGCACTTCTAAAATACAATCCATATGGAGAGAGTACTATTTATAAGGTGCTTGAGAGAAAGACTAAATTTTCAAGGTTAGATTCATGGAATAGAATAGAGCAAGTTGTTGCAGTGAATTTTGATTATGTATTTATTATGGTATCACTTAATAAAGATTTTAATATTAAGAGAATAGAAAGATATTTAAGTACAGCTTGGCAGAGTGGAGGAACTCCTGTAATTATATTAACAAAAGCTGATCTCTATGATGATTATGATACTCAAAAGAATGAGATCGAAAATATAGCAGTGGGAGTAGATATAATACCAGTAAGTTCTTACACAGGTCAAGGAATTGATTTATTAGGTAAATATATTAAACCTAAAAAGACAATTGTATTTTTGGGATCATCTGGTGTAGGAAAGTCATCACTTGTAAACAGAGTTTCAGGTAAAGAAGTTATGAAGGTAAATTCAATTAGAGAAGATGATAGTAAAGGTAGGCATACAACAACTCATAGGCAATTAATTATGTTAGATAATGGTACTATGATAATTGATACTCCTGGAATGAGGGAATTGGAAATGTGGAATGTAACAGATGGGTTAGATATTGCATTCTCTGAAATTGAGGAACTAGCAGTTAAGTGTAAATTTAGAGATTGTAATCATCAAAGTGAACCTGGGTGTGCTATTAAAGCTGCATTAGATAACGGTGAATTATCAAAGGATCGTTGGAATAATTATTTGAAGTTAAAAAAGGAAGCTGAATTTGCTAAGAGAAAAGAAGAAGCTAATATTAGACAACAACAAAAGAAATTAAAAAAGAAATAGATTAATTAAAAGCTGCCTTAAAGTGTTAAGGCAGCTTAATAAAACAAGAAAGTATAATTTTTAATTGATAATTACTATTGACAATAAATGAATGAACATTTATTATAGAATAAAATAGAGGTGAGTTAATGAGAAAGAAAGATGATGAAAAACAAAAGAAAATAAAAGAAGCTGTTATTAAGTTAACCCTTCATGAAGGTTTTCATGGTGCATCAATTTCTAAAATTGCAAAAGAAGCTGGAGTTTCACCTGCAACAGTGTATATCTATTATGATAATAAAGAAGTAATGCTTAGGGATATTTATAGAGAATATTCAGAAGAAGTATTTGAATATTTATTAAGCAAACTTAAAAATGAAATGGATGGAAAGAAAATAATAGAACAGCTTATTAGAAATTATTATTCATATATAAATGAAAATGAAGAAGTTTTTCATTTCGTTGATCAATTCTCAAGTTGTCCAGCACTGTCTAATAATTGCAAAGGGAAGTCTGGAATATGTATTCTTTATAATTTGTTAGATAATATGAAGGATAAGAAAATAATTAAAAATTATAGAAATGAAAATATAGTTGCAATATTATTTTCACCACTAAAAGCAATTGCTATTAACAAAAATGATAATGATAAGGAAAAAGAGTTAATTGAAGAAATGATACAAATAATTCAATATGCTCTATTAGTATAAGTAAATGATTCATTTATTTTGCGAGGCTATTTTTATAATATTATAATAAATAATCTCGTTAAAAAAATAGAATATAATAAATGAACATTCACTTAAGAAAATTTATTAGAAGGAGTGAGTAATATGGAAAAATATAATTTAAAGAATAATGAAGCAATAGTAATACCTGTAGCAAACTTAGTTTTATTAACAGGTATGACATATACATTAAGAATAAATAGATTAACAAAAGAGGAATTAGAGATTTTATCTAATGGAGATAATAATGCTATTGCTCTACCCTTAAGGCAAAACTTTAATAGAGAGGACTTAAAGGAAGAAGACTTACATAATGTAGGCGCATTGTTTAAGATAATTGATATAGTTAATAAGGATGATGCACATCAAGCAAAAATCAAAGTTATAGATAGAGTAGAAATAAAAACATCAAGTTTTAAAGAAAATACTATAGTAGCTGAATATGAATTGGCCTCAGATATAAATGATATTGACGGAAAAAATAAAGAAGATATGCTTAAGTATATTAAGAAAACAACTGAAGAAATTGGTGAAAACTTTAAAGGAGCAGAAGCCTTCGTTAAGATTATCGAGGGCATGAGTGACTTAAATGCACTAATCGGATACTTAACTCAATACATGCAAATATCTAGTGAAGAAAAATATGACTTAATGAAGACTCAAAGTGTAAAAGAGAGAAGCTTAAAGTTTATAGATTATCTTCTAAAACAAAGAGAAAGTATTCAATTGCAATTTGAGATGGCTGAACGATTCAATAAAAAAGCCAATAAGAGCTATAGAGAAGCTGTTTTAAGGGAACAACTTAAAGCCATACAAGAGGAACTAAGTATAGGCAAAGATGGAAGTAAGAAGAAGGATGCAGATTATAGAGAAAGAATAAAAGAAGCAAAAATGCCATCAGAAGTGGAGGAAGTTGCATTAGAAGAAGTAACAAAACTCGAAAATCAAAACCCAAGTAGTTCAGAATATAATGTTATACGTAATTATTTAGAACTTTTATTAAAGCTTCCGTGGAATGTTGATGAGCAAAAAGGTATAAATGTTGTTAGAGCAAGAAAAATTCTTAATGATGAGCATTATGGATTAGAAAAAGTTAAGGAAAGAATATTGCAATATTTAGCAGTAATGAAGCTTAAGAAAAATAAAAAGGGTTCAATTTTATTGTTAGTAGGGCCTCCAGGAACAGGTAAAACAAGCTTAGGTAAAAGTATCTCAGAAGCGCTTAATAGAGAGTATATACGTTTAAGTTTAGGTGGAGTTAGAGATGAGGCTGAAATACGAGGTCATAGAAGGACATATGTAGGAGCAATGCCTGGAAGAATAATTCAAGGAATTAAAAATTCAGGAGTTAAAAATCCAGTAATGATACTTGATGAAATTGATAAGTTAATGACTGGTTACAACGGAGATCCTGCAAGTGCATTATTAGAAGTTCTTGATCCAGAACAAAATAGTACATTTACTGATCATTATTTAGATGTACCATATGATTTATCACAAGTATTCTTTATAGCAACAGCAAATTCTACTCAAGGAATACCTGCACCACTATTAGATAGAATGGAAGTTATTCAAATATCAAGCTATACAATTAATGAGAAGTTTCATATAGCTAAAAATCATCTAATTCCTTCAGTAATTGAGGAACATGGATTAACATCCAAGAAATTAATTATAGAAGATGATGCACTGCAAGCAATCATAAGTGATTACACTATGGAAGCAGGGGTTAGAGGACTTAAAAAGCAATTAGCAACAATAGCTAGAGTAGCTACTGAAAAAATTGTATCAAGCAAGAAAAAGGATGCGTTTATAGTAAAAGAAGAACAATTAGAGGAACTACTAGGAAGAAAGGTATCAATACATGATAAAGCTCAGGATAGCAATCCTGCTGGTGTAGTAACAGGTCTTGCTTGGACACCTGTAGGGGGAGAAATTCTCTTCATAGAAGCTACAGATATGCCTGGTAATGGACAAGTTATTTTAACTGGTAAACTTGGAGATGTAATGAAGGAATCAGCTAGAATATCTTTAAGTCTATTAAAGTCAAGATTTGCAGTGAATACATTTAAAGAAAAAGATTTACACATTCATGTACCTTCAGGAGCAGTTCCAAAGGATGGTCCATCCGCAGGAATAACCCTATTTACAGCACTAGCATCTTTAGTTACAGGGGTGAGAGTAAATCCTAAATTAGCAATGACAGGTGAGATTACTTTAAGAGGTGCTGTATTACCAATAGGTGGATTAAAAGAAAAACTCATAGGGGCTCAAAGAGCTGGAATAAAAAAAGTATTAATACCAAAAGATAATGTTGTTGACTTAAAGGATGTTCCAGAAGAAATCAAGGAAGAATTAGAGATAATAGCTGTGGAGACAATAGAGGAAGTAATAAAAGAAGCTTTAGGAATATCATTACCATCAGTACAACGCGTGTTAAACCCAGAACTATCCCTTGTAGGACAGTTTAATATATCAGAAGTATAAGTAAATTATAGATTTAAGGAGAATTAATTAAATGCTTAATTTTAACTATTCAATACCCACTAATATATTTTTTGGAAAGGAACAAGTTAGTGTTTTACCGAATGAAATAAAAAAATATGCATCTAAAGTGCTAATTGTATACGGTGGAGGAAGCATTAAGAGAAGTGGACTATATGATAAGGTTATTGAACTTTTAAAAGGAAATAATATTGAATATTGGGAACTCTCTGATGTAGAACCTAATCCTAGAATAACAAGTGTTCGTGAAGGTGTTAGAATATGCAAAGAGAATAATATAGAATTAGTACTTGCAGTAGGCGGAGGAAGTTCAATAGACTGTGCAAAAGTAATTGCAGCTGGTTATTACTATGAGGGAGATTCATGGGATATAGTAAAAGATCCAAGAAAAATAACAAATGTACTTCCTTTAGCCAGCATACTAACATTATCTGCTACAGGTTCTGAAATGGATGCAGGAGCTGTTATAAGCAATTTAGACACAAATGAAAAACTTGGAACAGGACATCCGTTAATGGCACCAAAGTTTTCTATATTAGATCCAACCTATACATTTACAGTACCTGCTTCTCAAACTGCAGCAGGTACTGCAGATATAATGAGTCATATATTTGAAGTATACTTCAGCAGGACAAAAGAGGCATATTTACAGAATAGAATGGCAGAAGCATTGCTTAAAACTTGTATAAAATATGGACCAATTGCAATGGAAGAGCCAGAAAATTATGAAGCTAGATCTAACTTAATGTGGGCATCAAGCTTAGCGATAAATGGATTACTAAGCTATGGTAAGAGAACTGAGTGGAGTGTTCACGCTATGGAACATGAATTGAGTGCTTTTTATGATATTACACATGGTGTTGGTCTTGCAATATTAACTCCTCATTGGATGAAATATATATTAAATGAAGATACTTTAGATAACTTTGTTCAATATGGAGTAAATGTTTGGGGAATAGATGAGAATGAAGATAAAATTGCTATAGCAAATAAAGCAATAGAAAAAACTAGAGAATATTTCAATGGATTAGGAATTCCATCAAGATTATCTCAAGTGGGCATTAATTCTGAAAAGTTAGAAGTAATGGCAAATCAAGCTACTAGAAGAGGGGTTTTAGGAAATCTAAGACAACTTAGTTCGCAAGATGTATTAAATATATATAAATTAGCACTATAGTAAATAGAAAATGATATTTATCTCTAATGTCATCCTGTAATAATGGATAAGGCATTAGAGATTTTTTATTATAGGAAAAATATTCATAAAAAAGCTTAAAGAATTAGCTTGGATATACTATAATAATTCTAAGTTATATGGATAATTAAATAAAATAATAGATAATAGATAATAGTTTGATTGGAAGTGCATTATAATGAAGCAAACCAAAAGAATAATAATTTTTGCCATTGTTTTGGTTATTGGAACCATTATTTTTAATAATAAAGCAATAGTTAAGGCAAAGATGAATAATAAACTAAGTCTTACAGAAGATGAGATAAACTGGCTTGAAGAAAATAAGGACAAGACCTTTACCTTAGGAGTGGATCCCAATTTAGGGTCAGAGTATTTCAAATATAATAATGAAAAACAAGGTTATCTTACTCCCCTTATGAAAAATATAAGTGACGATCTTGGAATAAAAGTTAAGATAGAAACTGATAACTGGGGAAAAATTTTTTCAGACTTAGAAAGTAATAAAATAGATTTACTTTATGGTGCCAATGAAACTCAAGAAAGAGACAAGTTTATGGCATTCACAGATCCAATTATTAAAATACCTTATGTAATAATTTCAAGAAAGAATAATTCAATCAAAACAATTGGAGATATAGATAAAAAAACAGTTGGATTTATGGAAAAGGACTACATAATTGATAACCTGCCTAAAGTATATAAAAATATTACCTATAATAAAAAAACATATGTAAATCAACAACAAGAAATTAATGCGCTATTACATAATGAAGTGGATGCTGTTATTATGTCTGGAGGTTCAGTAATTTACGATTATTTATATAAATACCCTGATTTAGCTTATGTATCTAAGATAAGTAATATAAACTCTGATATGACTTTTTCAGCGAAAAAAGAAAATACTCGATTGATAGAAATAATAAATAAAGAAATAGAATATTTAAAAAACAAAAATTTATCAGAAATTATAAATAGTGCACAGATAAAATATAACCTGAAAGTAATGAATTTGACTGAGGAAGAAGAAAAATGGCTTTTAGAAGATGGAAAAGCAAATGTAGGTGTAATAGAAGATTATCTTCCTTTCGACTATTATGATGAAGGTGAATTCAAAGGAATCGATGGAGAACTAATAAAAGAAATATCAAGAATGACTGGTATAAAATTCAGCTATACTCTTAGTGATTTTGATAGTTTGTCAGATAGTCTTAGAGCAGGGAAAATAGATGTATTAAATATTGCGAAAACGGATGAAAGAGTGAGTTCTGTATTATATCCTCAATCTTTTAGTAAAGAAAGAAACATAATAGTTGGAAGAAAAGATGAAAAAGAAGCCAGAGATATATATGGGTTAGAAGGGAAAACTGTTGCAGTTATAAATGGTTTTTGGCAGGATGAAGTTTTAGTTAAAAGTCTTTCAAATGTAAAGATAAGAAGAACTAACAATATTCAAGAATCTATGCAACTTGTTCATGAGGGAAAAGCAGATTATCTTATCGAAAATCCAACTGTTGTTAGATACTATACTGAGGAACTTCAGTATTATGATTTAGTTCAAAGAGGAAATACTAGTAATGATTCATTTTTGTATTTAGGAGTTTCAAAAAATAAGCCTGAGCTAGCAGGGATAATAAATAAGGTATTACCTATGATAGATATGGATGAGATATATCAAAAGGGTTACGAGGAAGTACCCCATATGAATTACGATAAAAGCAATGAAAATCTCTTTATACTAGTAATAGTTTTATTAATGATTATAATTATAATAATACTATTTATTGTTAAATTAATAGGCGCATTAATACGCGCAAAAACGGAGAAAGAACTATTGCAGCAGAGAGAATATTATCTTTCAATAGATCCTCTCACAGAATTTTATAATAGGAGTTACTTTAATACTAAGTTTTTAAACAATACTGATGAATTAATGTATCCTCAAGTACTAATTGTAGCAGATATAAACAATTTAAAGATTGTAAATGATACATATGGACATTACTATGGAGATACATACATAAAATTATTTTCAGATGCTTTAAGAGAAGCGTGCCCAAATGATAGTGTTATATTTAGGATTGGTGGAGATGAATTTTTTATAGTAATCAATAATTCAAATGAGGAAATTGCAGTAGAGGTAATAAATAAAATACATGAAAGTTCTAAGAAAAAGAGAGTATCACTTGATGGAAAGGATATGTTTGTTCCAACTGGAGCTATAGGATATTCTATTAGATATTCATCAGAAATATCATTTGAAGATTTATATAAAGCAGCAGATGAGAATATGTATATGAATAAACGAATGTTTAAAAAGAAAATTGAATAGAAATAAAAAAAAGGAGTTGAGCAGGGGTGTTTCTTTGAACACTAATGCCACAACTCTTTTTTATTTTGAAATTAATCTTTATTAATAAAATAATCTAGTAAATCCTCTATGCTAACAATACCAACCACTTTATCATTTTTGACTACAGGCATAGCAATAATATTGTTATCACGTAGGCGTTTTGCAACAACAAGTATATCTTCATCAGATCTAGCAGTTATTACTGATTTTGACATAACCCAGTCTACAGGACAACTATCATAATGACCAGGATGAATCATGAATCTATATATATCAGCTTTTACAACCATACCTACTAAGGTATTGGTTTCATCTACCACAGGCATACCGTTTAGATTAAGATTTTGTAAGGTTTCTAAGGCCTTATCTACAGTGTCATTTACATTAATGGTATGTAAATCGTGTTTAATAATTTCAGTTATTTTCATAATATCATCCCCTTTAAAATTGTTATACTAACTAAATGTAAACGATTGATAGTTATATTAGTATTTTACTATAAAAAGAAGAAGTTTAAAATATAAATTTAAACTAATCTTCTTTAAAAGACTCTATAAATTTTTTAGATAGAGCAGAAATATATTTACTTTTTGACCAGATGAGAGCAATTCTGGTTGTTAAGTTTTCATTTAATATCACTTTTGTATACAAATTTTTATTATAAGCTAGTGGAAATGCAGATTTGGGGATTATTCCTACACCTAAACCCGCATTTGCCCATAATATTGTGGTTCTGGCATCGTCATTTTTACAAAAAATATTTGGAGTAAATCCTTCTTCTACACAAGTGTCGCTAATTAGTTGTTCAAATCTTCTATATATAATTAAAGGAATACCTTTTAAATCTTTTATGGATATGGTACTTGATTCTGATTCAAGGTATGATTTTGTCATAACAGCAATCATTGGTTCTGGATCAGTATATATGCAATTATAAGACTTAGTAGCAAAAGGTGTTCTAACTACTCCAAGTTCTATTACTCCTTTATCAAGTAAATCTAACACTTTAAATGTATTTCCTTCATATAGTTCAAATTTTATTCCAGAATATTTATTATGAAACTCTGTTATCTTATTATTTAGCAAAATAGTACCTGAGGAAGAAACAGTACCTATTGAAATACTGCCATTTAAACCATTGCTAAAATCAGTTATTTCATTAATAGCATATTCTGAAAGATTTATAATTTGTTCAGCTCTATTTTTTAGTATTTTTCCAGCATCAGTAAGTTGAAGGCTTCTTGCACCTCTGTCAAAAAGTTTAACGTTTAATTCTTCTTCTAGAAGCTTGAGTTGGTGACTAAGAGGTGGTTGAGCCATATGAAGCCTTTTGGCGGCAGCAGTGATTTGTCCTTCTTCAGATATGGTTAAAAAATATTTTAATTGTTTTAAATCCATAGTAACCTCCAATTAACCATACTTTTTTCGTATGGTGTATATATATAACCAATATTTTTAATATGGAAAATGCTATGTTATAATCATAGCTGCAAGAAGCAACAAAGGCAATATTATTTTATTGACTGCGGGGGAAAGTTAAGTATGAATGTATTAAAGGAATTCATTAGACCATATAAAAAAGAATGTATAGTAGGACCAATCTTTAAGTTAATTGAAGCGATTTTAGAGTTATTACTTCCAGCAATTATGGTGCTTGTAATTGACAATGGTATAAAAAGTAAGGATATAGACTACGTTATTAAGATGGGTGTATTAATGTTAGCAATGTCTATACTTGGCTTTGGAAGTTCATTAGTATGTCAGCATTATGCTGCAAGAGCATCTCAAGGGTTTGGAACTAATCTTAGAGAGAAGTTGTTTTTACATATATTACAGCTTTCTAGTGCCGAAGTAGATAAACTAGGAAAAGCATCATTAATAAATCGTATTACAAATGATATAAATCAATTACAGATTGCAGTGGCTATGTTTATTCGATTGGTAATAAGAGCTCCTTTCATATGTATAGGTGCGATATTTATGTCCATGCTATTAGACTTTAAATTATCATTGATTTTAATTGTTTCAACTCCTATATTTGGAATAGTAATTTATTTTATTATTAATAAAACCTCGCCTTTATACACAATATATCAAAGTAAGTTGGATAAGCTAGGGAGAACAATAAGTGATAACCTTACCGGTATAAGAGTGATAAGGGCCTTTGCGAAAGTAGATTTAGAAAAAGTGAAATTCGACGATGCAAATGATGAATTAACTAATACCATAATAAAAGTTGGGAGAATATCTATATTACTAAATCCATTAACAACCTTCGGAATGAATATAGCAGTAATTATAATTCTTTGGATTGGAGGAATACGAATCAATGCAGGAGATATTACCCAAGGTGAGATTATTGCCTTCGTTAACTATATAATGCAGGTTCTTTTAGCATTAATTGTTGTATCAAATTTAGTAATAATTTTTACAAAGGCAAACTCGTCTGCCAAAAGAGTAATAGAAGTAATTAATACAACTCCTTCAATTACTAGTGAGAATATTGAAGAAGTAATTGAGAATTCTGAATCTCCAGTGGTAGAATTCGAGGATGTTTCATTTAGATATAGTGAAGCAGGAAATCTTGCGTTGAAGAATATTACTCTTAACATAAATCAAGGTGAGACTATAGGAATAATTGGAGGGACAGGCTCAGGAAAATCTACGTTTGTGAACTTGATTGCTAGGTTATATGATGCTAGTAATGGTGAAATTAGAATAGATGGAAAAAATATAAAGAAATACAATCTAAAGGAATTACGAGAAAAAGTAGTATTTGTACCACAAAAATCAGTACTTTTTAGTGGAAGTATATTAACCAATATACAACTTGGAAATAAGAAGGCAGCTATAGAAGATATCAAAAGATCTAGTAGAATAGCCCAAATAGAAGAGTTCATAGATAATTTACCAGAAGGATATAATAGTGAGGTTAATATGGAAGGCAGAAATTTCTCAGGAGGTCAAAAGCAACGTTTATCAATCGCTAGAGCTATGGCACGTAATTCAAAAATACTAGTATTAGACGATTCATCAAGTGCGTTGGATTTCTTGACTGATTACACATTAAGAAAAAGCATTAAAGAGGAAAAGAAGGATGTTACGTTAATTGTTATATCTCAAAGGATTTCTAGTGTAAAAAATTCTGATAGAATTATTGTGTTTGATAACGGAGAAATAGTGGGTGTTGATACTCATAAAAATTTATTAATGAATTGCAATGTTTACAAGGAAATATACTCCTCTCAGCATTTAGCTAAGGGGGAGAAAATATGAAAAAGAATACACTTCTAAGGATACTAGGGTATCTTGGAAAATATAAATTACTTTTCGCAGCATCAATTATATGTGCTATATTAAGTGTGATAATGAGCTTGATAAGTCCATATTTAATTGGAGTAGCTATAGATAATATGGTTGCACAGGGAATGGTAGACTTTGAGTATATTGCTAAAAGCTTATTTCTGCTTTTCATCATATACGCCATTAGTAATACTTTAGTGTGGATACTTAGTTATTTAACAAATTATATATCATTTAAAGCAACAAATGATATGAGACGTGAATTATTTAATAACATGAACCAGTTCCCATTAAAGTTTTATGATACTAGTAATCATGGTGATATAATTAGTAGATTTACAAATGATATAGATGCAGTTTCAGATGGAATGGTGCAAGGAATATCAACATTATTAACAGGAATAAGTACAATAATAGGAGCAATAGTGTTTATGATATATATAAATCCAAGTATGACCTTAGTTGTATTAGTATCAGCTCCAGCTTCATTTTTTGTTGCAAGGTATGTTACAAAAAATTCTCAAAGGATGTTTAAAGAACAAGCTAAAATACTAGGAAAATTGAATGGGTATGTTGAAGAGTATATTGGAGGATTACAGGTTGTTCAATTATTTAATGCAGAAGAAGAGATATTTAATAAATTCAATAAGATAAATAATGAGTTGTATAATACAGGCGTAAAAGCCCAATTTTATGGATCATTAACTAATCCATCTACTAGATTAATTAATAATATGACCTATTCTATAGTCGGTATTATAGGAGGGATAGCTGCAATTCTGGGAAAAATAACTGTTGGAAATATAAGTAGTTTTCTTATATATTCTAACCTATTTGCAAAGCCTTTTAATGAAATATCTGGTGTACTAACACAAATACAAGCAGCTATTGCTTCAGCTGATAGAATTTTTAATATAATGGATATGAAGCAAGAAAAAAAAGATGGGATAATATCACATAGCAGATTAATGGAGGCAAATGAAATCGGTAATTTAGTATTCAAAGATGTTAGTTTTTCCTATTCTCCTGATATATCATTAATTAAGAATTTTAATTTAAAGGTAAAAGCAGGAAGTAGGATTGCGATAGTGGGGAAAACTGGATCGGGAAAAACAACCTTAGTAAATTTACTAATGAGATTTTATGATATTAATTCAGGGAGTATTTATTTAGATAATACTGATATTTCAGAAATACCTAGAGATGAATTAAGAAGATATTTTGGAATAGTACTTCAAGATTCATGGTTGTTTGAAGGAACCATATTTGATAATATCGCCTATGGAGAACCAGATGCAAGCTATGAGGAAGTAGTAAAGGTAGCTAAGGATGTAGGAGCTCATAATTTTATTATGCAACTACCGAAAGGGTATTCCACTACAATTAGTAGTGCCGGAGAAAATTTATCTCAAGGACAAAAACAGCTAATAACTATTGCAAGAGTTATGCTTATAAATCCTCCTATGCTCATATTAGATGAAGCAACTAGTAATATAGATACTAGAACGGAAATAAGAATACAAAAAGCATTTTTAAAATTACTTAATGGAAGAACTAGCTTCATTATAGCGCACAGGTTGTCAACTATTAAAGAGGCAGATTTAATATTAGTCATGGATAATGGGAATGTTGTAGAGAGTGGAAATCACGATCAATTAATAAAGATGAAAGGTTACTATTACAAGTTGTATAATAGCCAATTTGAAGATATATAAAAAAGGGAGCATTAATTCTAATGCTCCCTTTTCATGTACATTTTACTTTTTTCTCTTTTTGGCAAATACATAAACAATAAATATTAGTACAGCAGCTATAACTATATAGTCAGCTATATGAAGCCAAGAACGAATTACTTCCCAATTTTCCCCCATAATATAGCCTGCATAGCCAAGTACTATGCTCCAAATTAATGAGCCTAAGAATGTATATATAACAAATTTATTGAAATTCATTTTGCTAATTCCAGCAGGAAGTGAGATAAATGTTCTAATAATAGGTAGTAATCTAGAGAAAAAGGCTATTTTCTCTCCATATTTATTAAAATAATTGTCACTCATTTCTAGATGTGATTTTGATAATCTCAATTTAGTTGCATATTTTTCAACTAAAGGTCTACCGCCTTTGGCACCAAGGTAATATGCAAAAATAGAACCAGCAGTTCCACCTAATGTTCCAATGATAATAACAAGCGGAAGACTAAGACGTGTGCCCGCATATGCTGAAGAAGCTAAATACCCACCAAAAGGTAAAATTGCTTCACTTGGAATAGGAATACACGCACTTTCTAGTCCCATTAATAAAAAAACACCAAAGTATCCTAATTTGCCTAAGACAAAGATAGCCCAATTAACAATAAACTCAATCATTTAAAATCTCCTTAATTAAAAGTTAATATATTATGTAGACATAATTATAACATATGAATGTTTAATAAACAAAAAATATGTGAATAAAATGGCTTACTTATAAGGGCTTGGTTAAAATACTCAATGTTAAATTTGTATAAAAAACCTCTTAAACAATTCATAAATTTATGAAATTATTTTTTTTAATGATTAATTTAGATAAAATTGAAAAATTTTGTCTTACATATAAACTAATGTAAGTAATTATCCGAAATATTGTATATCTAGAATATATTTATTAAGTGTGTAATTAAGTGTTAAAATAAAGTCATATTATCAAAAGTGGAGGTACATTATATGGAGGCTGCAAAAAAATCATTTTTAGTTGAAGATTTAAAACCAGGCATGATTGCCGCGAAGGAAATAAGAGCTGAGGGCAAGGTGCTTATTGCAAAGGGATTCCCAATTACCGAGGCAGTATTACATAGGTTAAAAGAAAAATATATTTTAACAAAAATTGAAGTCTATTCTGAAGATGATGCAGTTTTAATGAATACCACTCTTGAAAAACAGAAAACAGTAAAACAGATAGCCGAAGAATTTAATAGATTTTCAGAGAATATAAAATACATTTTTAATAATGTATTTAATGTTAAAATATCAGGGATAGATGAAGTAAGAAAGTTTGCTAAAGAGATTCAGGATGAGCTTGACTCAACTAGCGCAATTATTAAAAACATTGTACTCTATGGTAGTGGAGATGATGCTATATATAGACATTGTGTTAATGTAGCAGCATTAAGTTGTATCCTAGGAAATTGGTTAGAGCTTAGCGATAAGGATAATAACTTACTTACATATTCAGCCATACTTCATGACTTTGGGAAAACAAAATTAAAAGAAGATGTTTTATATAAGGTAGACCCATTAACAACTAAAGAATTTAGTGAAATCAAGAATCATACTGTATTAGCATACAATTCTATAAGAAGTGTGCCATACTTAGATAGTTCAGTTAGTCTGGGTATATTAATGCATCATGAAAGAATGGATGGTTCAGGTTATCCATTTGGGATAAGAGATGAGCAGATACATGATTTCGCAAAAATAATAGCAATTGCAGATGTATTTGATGCAATTAATTCAGACAGAGTTCATAAAAAGAAGAGAAGACCTTTTGAAGCATTAGAGATAATAAAAGAAGAAAGTAAAGGGAAATTACATTATGAATTCTGTAATGTGTTTCTAAGTAATATAGTAAATTATTATACAGGGGAAAAGGTACTTTTGAGCAATGGAGAAGAATGTAAAATAATTCAGATTGATATAAATGATATAGCAAGACCATTATTATTTAGCAAAGATGGTTTCTTAGACTTAAAGAAAGAAAAAGATATATACATAGAGAAATTGCTTGTTTAAAATAAAAATAAATTTGATGACTAAAAGGGTATTATTAAGTAAACTAATAATATCCTTTTGCTTTTGCATGGATATTAGTTTTAGCCAATTAAGGATATAATTAAGGAAGATATTTATTGGATGGTGGAATTTATATGATGAAAAGTTTAAAAGCTGGAGATTTCATAGGAATAGTAGCATGCTCTAATAAATTACAATTGAGGAATAGAGAAAAAATTCATGAACTAGAGGAGTTTATTAATTGTTTAGGTTTAAAGATTAAGTATGGCAACAACATATATGAAGAAGAGTGTTGTTATGAAGAACCAAGAGAGAAAGCACAAGGGCTTATGAATCTATTTATGGATAAAAGAGTTAAAGTAATATTTGATATTTCTGGTGGAGATTTAGCTAATGGAGTATTAGATTTATTAGATTTTAATTTGATAAAAGATAATCCCAAAATATTCTGTGGATATAGTGATTTAACGGTCATTATAAATCCACTAAACACTAAGGCAAAGATTGAAACCTATTATTATCAAATTAGAAACTTAGTAGGAGAATATAAAGAACAACAACAGAAAGAATTTATGAGAACATTTTTCCAAGGAAATAATGATTTGATAAATTTTAAATATAACTGGATTCAAGGGGATAAACTTCAGGGTGAAGTAATTGGAGGAAATTTAAGATGCTTTTTAAAGCTATCAGGAACAAAATATATGCCGAGCTTTGATAATAAAGTTCTTTTTTTAGAAAGTTTAGGTGGAGATGCTAAGAAGATAACTACATATTTAACTCAATACAAGCAAATAGGAGCTTTTGAGAAGATAAGTGGTATTATTTTAGGCTCTTTTTCGGAAATGGAGGATAGAAATTATTATCCAAAGGTTGAAGAAATACTTTTAAATATTATAGAAGATAAAAAGATCCCTATTATTAAGACAGCTTATTTAGGGCATAGACAAAATAGTAAGGCTATTTCAATAGGTAAGAGTATTAATTTATTTAAGGAGACATTTTATGAAAAATAAATTTAACTTAGAGAAATTTATAAAAAAGTATCCTTATGCAAAGGATGAAATTGAGAATAATTATGTTGATTTAGTAGAATTAAATAATATATATGATGATTACATGAATTTTAAAGATAACTATGAATCTCAAGCAGATTTTATATCAAATATATTAAGAACTCATAATCAAATTCACTCAGTTAAATCAAGAGTTAAGGAACCTGAAAGATTGATAGAAAAAATCATTAGAAAGACATCAGATAGGAAGGAAAAGTATGGGGAAGGTTTTAAGTTTACAACAGAAAATTATAAAAATGAAATAAATGATTTAATCGGCATAAGAGCAATACATATATTTAAACAGGATTGGGAAAGTATACATGAATTTATACAAGCTACTTGGAAGGTAATAGAAATTACTGCAAATGTAAGAGCAGGAGATGACACTAAGAGATTTGAAGAACTAGGAATTGAAATTAAGTCTAGACAATCTGGATATAGATCAGTCCATTATCTCATAGAATTTTATCCTACTAATCAAAAGGTTATAGCAGAAATTCAAGTTAGAACTATATTTGAAGAAGGGTATGGGGAGATAGATCATCAACTTAGGTATTCTCATAAAGAAATACCAAGTATACTTGAATCAAATTTATTACTATTCAATAGAATTGCTGGAAGTGCTGATGAAATGGCATCATTAATTAATTTATTAAGCAAAGACTTGGGTGAAATAGAGCAAAAGTATGCCCAAGCAATAACTGAAAAAGACGAAGAAATAAAAAGATTAAAGGAGAAAAAATGAGAGTAGATTTAGAAGAAATTATATATGCAATGGATTTTATGGATGAGGGAGCAGGGGCGTATTATCATAAGAAAAGTGAAATAGTTTTATCCATATCACAAAGAGAATATTTAGCAGCTAAAACTGGAGTGGAGATAGATAATTATCCTGAGTGGCAGCAAGAAGCAGTAAAATGGGCCTATGATATAGTTGAAAATAAAGAAAGTTATATAAAATTACCTGATAAATTAGAGTTCGATGATACTACAATATTAAAATTATTCATAAAAGAAATTGATGAAAGTGTAAGGGAAAAAATTGAGGCCGACCTGTCTAGAGGGAAAGATATTAGATATATAAGAGAAAATTATAGTGAAATTTTTGATGGCGAAGCATGGTATGAATATAAGGATAATTTTTTCATAAGTTTAGCAAAAGACTGGTGTAAGGCAAATAATATTATATTTAATTAAATTAAGAAAAAACTAAAATATACGATAAAGTTGTTATGTAATAAAAGTGTTTAATTCGAAAATAAAAGAGAAGGTTTATATCAAAACTTTATTCCAGAAAGTAGGTATATTTGATGTTATATTCAGTGCAATTCATTAGAGCTGTAATTGAAAATATGATAAATGCTTTTTCGTATAATAAAATAATAACAGATGAACTAGGTAATGCTATAGATTATGAAATTGTTGAAGTTAATAAGGCATTTGAAAGTGCTGCAGAAATGAGACGTGAAGAGATAATAGGAAAGCGTATAAAAGAAGAAATGAAAAATAGCAGCAAGGAAAAGGCTCATTGGCTTGAATTTTATAATGATGTTTCTATTTGCGGGAAATGTAATATTATAGAACGATATAGTCAAGTTACTAATAGGTGGTACCTAATAAATACATACTCAATAGAGAATGGATATTTTGTTTTAATATTTATAGATGTAACGGCTATAAAGGAAAGACAATTAGAATTAGAAAAAAAGAATTCAATATTAAATAAGCAAGTTGAAGAACTTGAACTTAAAATTTCTATGGCTTTAGAAAAAGAAAAAAGACAAAAAAGAGCACAAGAAATAGGAAATCTAGGTAGCTGGGAACTGGATTTAATAACAGGAAATCTGAATGCATCAGAAGAAGCTTTCAAATTATATGGGCTAAAAGAAAACCGGGATATATTAAAATTTGAAGATTTAAATTTCTATGTTCACCAGGATGATAAAGAGAGAAAAATTAAAGCTTTTGAAGATTTGATTTGTGGAAAAGGAAAGTATGATATTGAATATAGAATAATAAGGGAAGATACCAATGAACTTAGATATATTCATTCAATTGCAGATGTTGAAAAAGACATTAATGAAAATTCAATACGAGTTATTGGTGTAATTAATGATATTACTGATAAGGTAAATTATGAGATTGGATTAAGCAATAAAAATCAAGAATTAGAAGCACTTTACGAACAAATTGCAGCATCAGAAGAAGAATTAACTAGACAATTACAAGAAATTCAGGATAGTAATGAAATGTTAGAATTAAGTGAAGAAAGATATAAAACTTTAGTTAATTCATCTCAAGACATGATATATAGTTGTGATATAAATGGGGTTTTTACCACTGTAAATAAGAAGTTTTGTGAGATAATGAAACACGATTCAAAAGATATTGTTGGAAAAACTATGGCTGAAATAGTAAATAAACAAGAGAACTCAAAGAAGTGGGACATAGTTATTCAAAAAGTTATAAGTTCGAAGGAAACAATAATCACAGAAAGGAAATTTATAGCTCAAGATGGTAGAACACGGTACTTTAATGTTACGTTATGCCCAATATTTGATGGTAAAGGAAATGTTATAGGGGTTACGGGAACAAATCATGATATAACTACACTAAAAGAACATGAGTTAACAATTTCTCATATGGCATATCACGACAATTTAACCAATTTACCTAATAGAAATCTTTTCTTAGACAAATTAAAAGAGGCAATTTCAGATTCAAATGTAAATAACACTAAAGTTGCAGTATTATTCTTAGATGTTGATAATTTTAAAAAAGTTAATGATGCTTTAGGTCACTCAGTTGGCGATGAATTACTATTACTTACAACTCAAAGATTAAGCGAATGTGTAAATGAGAAGAATTTAATTGCTAGACTTGGAGGAGATGAATTTTCAATTCTTTTTGAAAATATTAATAAGGTTACTGATATTATTGAGACAGTGGAAAATATAAATAAACTATTTATTGATGATTTTAATATTAATGAGAATTTCATTAACTTAAGTGCGAGTATCGGAATCTCAGTTTATCCAGATGATGGACAAACTGCTGAAGACTTAATGAAAAATTCTGAAACTGCTATGTATAGAGCTAAGGAATTAGGTAAGAATACCTATCAGATTTTCAATGTAAATATGAAAGAGGAATTAATTAAGAAAATAAGTATTGAAGGTATGATAAGAAATGGATTAAAGAAGAAAGAATTTCTTTTATACTATCAACCACAATATCAAGCAAAAACAAGAAAATTAAGAGGATTTGAAGCATTAATAAGGTGGAACAATCCCGTGGTTGGGTTTTTAAGTCCATTAGAATTTATACCAATTGCTGAGGAAACTGGATTAATTGTTCAACTAGGTGAATGGGTACTGAATACTGCAGCTGAAATGTATAAAAAGATAAAAAACAAGTATGGAATAGAAGTAATAATGAGTGTAAATATCTCTCCTATTCAGCTAAGACAGAAGAATTTTGTTAATTTAGTTTTAGGTGTAATTGATAGACTTAAAATAAAACCAGAAAATATAGAACTAGAAATTACAGAAAGCGTATTTATTGATAACTTTGACAATAGTATTGAAACATTAAAGAGACTAAGGAATTATGGAATAAGAATAGCACTTGATGATTTTGGAACAGGGTATTCATCACTAAGCTACTTGAAAAAGTTACCTATTAGTATTTTAAAAATAGATAAATCTTTTGTAGATGAGATTGATGAAAACAATAAAGAAGTAATACTTACTGATTCAATAATTTCTCTAGTTCACAAGCTTAATATAGAAACAATTGCAGAGGGCGTAGAAGATGAATATCAGCTTAAATATTTAGAAAAGGCAGAATGTGATAATTTTCAAGGATACTATTTAGGAAAGCCTATGCCTGAGGAAATGATAGAAAAAGTGATAAAATTTAAAGAAATTAATAAAAAATAGATAATATATGTTATAATTAGATTTATTGAATTATACTATAGATTTAGAAAAAGAAAAGCTTAAGTTTAAGTTTTCTTAATTGGGGTACTTAGGAGGTAAGAGAAGTGAAAGTTATCAAGAATTTGTCAATTAGATTAAAACTAATAATTACATTTGTTGTTATAGTTTTAATGATGTTAGCAGTAGGGATTATAGGTAATTATGGGGTTAGTACTATATCTAATAATGCAGATAATATGTACAATGTGAATTTAAGAAGTGTAGATACTATTCATTCAATTAAAGAAGATGTAACAGGTATTAATGTTTATCTTCAAAATATAATTGTTTATAAGGATGCAGCACAAACTGAAGAAGCAACAAAAGCGATTGGTGACTTAGATAAAAATCTTAGAAAATCTATGGATCTTTACGGTAAAGAATTGTTAAAAAATGAAGATAAAGAAGTTTGGAAATCAATAAATCAAGATTACTTAAAATATGCCAATGCTAGGGAGCAAGTATTGAATTTAACAAAAGAAGGAGATTATGATACAGCGACTAGTAGATTAGAAGATGTAAGTGATATAAGGAAGCAGCTTTCAGATAATTTAGAAAAGATAATTACTAAAAATCAAAATGATGCAAAAGTACAAGAATCCTCAAATGCTTCAACTAAAAGTGGAGTAATAATAAAAATGTACCTTATAATAGGGGCTGGCTTTATAATATCTCTAGCACTTGCAACAATATTATCAATTTACATAATAAAGGTAATAAGACAAGGTTTGAATTTTGCTAAAGCTCTATCAGAAGGAGATTTAACATATTCATTAGAAATAGATTCGAAAGATGAATTTGGTAAATTAATTGGAGCTTTAAATGAAGCAAGAGAAAGAATCAAGTTTATAATAAAGAAGATATCAGAACAAACACAAGAAGTTTCAGCATCAAGTGAAGAATTATCAGCAACTCTTGAAGAGATGTCAAGTACATTTGTAAATATCGAAGAAAATACAAGTAACATAGTTCAAAACATTCAGGATATAAATGCAGTAACAGAAGAATTATCAGCGACAGTGGAAGAAGTAAATATAGGGATAACACAATTATCGAATAATTCAACTGATGCAAGTGAACAATCAGTAGAAATAAAAGATAGATCTGAAAACATTAAAGAAAGAGGAGTAACTTCCGTTAAAGTTGCAGATAATCTATATGAAGAAAAAGAAAAAAATATCATTAAATCTATTGAGGATGGAAAAGTTGTTAGTGAAATATCAGTAATTGCTAATTCTATAGCATCAATAGCTGAACAAACTAATCTTTTAGCTTTAAATGCGGCAATTGAGGCAGCTAGAGCAGGAGAACAAGGAAAAGGATTTGCTGTTGTTGCGGAAGAAGTAAGAAAGCTAGCAGAAGAATCAGCAGGTTATGTAGAAAATATTCAAAGAGTTATTAAGAATGTTCAAGGAGCCTTTGATAATTTATCTGCAAATTCAAGAGATGTTCTTGGATTTATAGATAATAAAGTTAAAGAAGACTATAATCTTCTTGTTGAAACAGGAGAGTTATATGGTAAAGATGCTACATATGTAAGTAATCTTTCACAAAATATTGCGTCAATGTCTCAACAATTAAATGCATCAACTGATGAAATAGCAAGGGTTGTACAAAGCATGGCAGAAAACATGCAAAATACAACAAATAGATCAGAAGATATTTTAACAGGTATTGATGAAACTTCAAAAGCAATAGAACAAGTTTCTATTGCAGCTCAACATCAAGCTGAAATTGCAGAAGTTCTAAGTGCATTAGTTAGTGATTTTAAAATATAAGATGTAACAAAGAACTATATCAAATTTTTGATATAGTTCTTTTTAACTAAAAAGAACAGATTAGATAACTAACACTATTATAAATAACTTATTATCTATATTTAATCTATAGACTAAATATAAACAAATCACTACCTGTAATAATGCTTCGTTCCACCATATAAGATATTTACATAACTTTAAAAAACCTTATGGCTTAGTAAAATCACTACAACACCGAATATGATGTGAGCTAGACTCTATAGAATAAGTTGGAATATCATAGTGATAGAAAGACTTCAACCACTATAACACTTTTCCTAACTCTATAAAATCCATAACTTCTTACAAATCATAATAAGAATTGTAAGGTGGCTTATCTAATCTGTTCTCTGATATTATGTTACCCCAAATAAGCTGAAGTATACTATGGAAAGTATTTCAATAAAATAAAATTATAACTGTACAACAGATGAAACATAAAGCATAATTATTACAGAACATTTTTTAGGGGGACTAAAATGAAAAGATCATATGATTTTTATAAGTGGAGAATATGGATAATTCTTTCACTAACTTTTGTTATGTCATTATTTCATAGAAGTGCGTTAGGAGTAGTGTCAGATGATATAGCAAGGACATTAAATTTATCAGCTATTCAGTTAGGAAACTTAGCTTCAATAACTTTTTATAGCTATGCTATTATGCAAATACCTGCAGGAATATTACTAGATGTTTACGGATATAAAAAAGTAAGTATTTTTGGAGTAGTTTTCACTGGCATAGGTTCAATTTTACTAGGATTTTCGGAAAATATTTGGATGGCGTATGGAGGAAGGCTTTTAGTTGGTATAGGAACTTCAGTAATATTTATTTCAGTGTTAAAAGCTCAATCTATTTGGTTTAGTAAGGAACAATTTTCTAAAGCATCATCAAAACTATCTTTTATAGGCAATTTAGGAGGAGTAATAGCAACATTTCCATTAGCTGCTATGGCTATAGCGCTAGGTTGGAGGAAATCCTTTTATATAATGGGATTAGCTTGTTTTTTTATTGGATTTATGGTTTATAAATATGTATATTCATCTCCAATGGATGTTGGGTTTAGCGCTGTAGGAGATGAAACTAAAGTTCAAAAAATTAAATTAGGACTTGCATTAAAAAGAGTTGTTAGTAATAGGGCAACTTGGAGAAATTTTTTTATTTTATTTTCGTTAGTAGGCTGCACAACAGCATTAACAGGATTATGGGGAGTTTCATATTTTACATCAATTTATGGAGTAGATAAGACTACATCAGCCTTTTACATATCATTTATAATTTATGGATTAGTTGGAGGGTCAATTTTAGTGGGAAATGTAGATAGGTTTCTATCTAATCCTATTAGAACATTCCCAAGAATAAGTTTAATTGTTAACACAAGTATTTGGATATATATATTAATAATTGAAGGCGGAAAACCTCCAATAAAAGTAGTTCCATATTTGTTCTTTACAATGGGGATGTTTGCAATGGCTCATATTCTGTGCTTTACAGATATTAAGGAAAAAGTTGATAGTTTATATATAGGAATAGCTACAAGTGTTGTTAATTCAGGGGAATTTGTTGGAAGCTCAATAATTAGTATTTTAATAGGTTATTTTTTAGACTTTAATTGGAGTGGTGAAATAAGTAATGGTGTAAAGATTTATGGGCTAGTAGAATATAAAATAGCATTTTTTATTTTTTTAGTCATTTCAATACTAGGTATAATTATGACTTTTATTAAAGATAAAGAAGTAAGTATAGAAGAGAAAGAAATGAGTTGCATGAATGTTTCGTAAAGTAAAGGGGAGAAATATATGATTTTCTTTGGACATTTAGGAATAACAACTGGAGCAATGAAGATTTATGAAAAAGTTTCAAGTGAAAAATATGATATTAAAACAAAATTGGATTATAGAGTAATTTTAATTGGGTCTATACTACCAGATATTATAGATAAACCAATTGGAGCAGGTATATTTAGAGGAATATTTCATAATAGTCGAATATTTGCGCATACTTTAATTTTTTCAATTAGCTTATTACTTATTGGATGTTATAAGTTGTATAAAAGTAATAAAAATAGAATATTGCTGTTAGGAATAAGTAGTAGTATACATTTAATACTGGATAGCATGTGGTTATTTCCATCAATATTGTTTTGGCCTTATTTTGGATTTAAGTTTCCAATAAGGGCAGAAGGAGATTGGTTAAAAAGTGATTTCATTAGATTAATAACTGATCCAAGTTACTTTATACCTGAATTGATAGGTTTTTGTATTATAGGATATTATTTTATACGTGTAATTAAGAGAAAAAAAATTAAGGAATTTATCTTAAAGGGTGAGTTATAGTGATAAGGGTCCAAGAATAAACAAGTTCTATTATAATTTACTAAGAGGCTGTAAGAATAGTAAGGTTATACTTACAGCTTCAAGATATTTATACATTAAATTTAGTTTTAAATTCCTCTATAATTTCGATTCCAGCACTGGTTCCTAATCTTTCAGCTCCAGCTTCTATAAACTGTAATGCTGTTTCTAGATTTCTGATACCTCCAGCAGCTTTTACTTTAACATTATCCTTAACTATAGATTTCATAAGTTTTACATCTTCTAATGTAGCTCCAGAAGTACCAAAGCCTGTAGAAGTCTTAATAAAATCAGGTTTTACTTTTAGAGCTATTTCACAAAGTTTTATTATTTCATCTTTTGTAAGATAACAATTTTCAAAAATAACTTTTGATATTACATTATTTTCTCTGCAAATTGAAACGATATTTTCCATTTCAGTAGTTATATAGTCATAATTTCCATTCTTAAGTTCAACAATATTTATAACATAATCTATTTCATCGGCGCCTTTTTTTATAGCATCCTTAGTTTCGAAGATTTTGCATTCAAGGGTAGTTTGTCCTAGAGGAAATCCAATAGCAGCACCTACATGTACAGTTGAGTTTTCTAAGTATATGCAACATAACTCTGTAGCAGAAGGATTTATGGCTACCATTTTAAAGTTGTATTTTTTACTGTCCTCACAAAGTTTTTTAAAATCATTATTAGTTACGTAAGGTTTTAAAAGAGTTTGATCAATCATATTAGCTAAATCGTTTACTGACAAGTTTACATTCAATTAAAATACCTCCTATAATTGCTAAAGTTATATATATATTTTACCACATAAAATATATAAAGATTTATAAAGTAGACACATAATTTTTATTAGGTAAAAAAACAGAAGCCATAATATATAGTAGGCTTCTGCAAATATGATGCTATTTACATCTTTCTTTTAATTTTATATAAAGCATTTCTTTCGCTAGTTTTGGGTTTGCTTTCCCTTTAGAAAGTTTCATTACTTGCCCCATCAAAAAACCAGCAGCCTGAGTTTTACCAGAAGTAAAGTCTGATATCGATTGGGGATTGTCATCTAGAACTTCAGCAATTATCTGTTCTAATTCATAAGTATTACTAATTTGAAATAAGCCTTTAGAATTAACTATTTCAGTTGCAGACATACCAGTTTTAAATATTTCATCTAATACATCTTTTCCAGTAGTAGAACTTATCTTGCCATCTTCTATAAGCTTAATTAAATCATATAGAGCTTTAGGAGTAACTTTTATTGAAGTAAATAAATCTGCTTCATCATCTACTTCTTTTAATAATCTTAACATATCGCCAAGAATCCAATTAGCAGCAGTTTTTGAATTAGTGCCAAGAGCAACAGTTTCCTCATAAAAAGAAGCTAACTCTTTGTTGTCTAGAATTATATCAATTTCTCTTTCTGTTAAGCCATACTCACTAATAAATCTTATTTTCTTTTCTCTAGGCATTTCAGGTATGGAGCATTTAATTGAATTAATTTGTTCTTGAGTAATTATTATAGGAAGTAAATCAGGCTCTGGGAAAAACCTATAATCATGAGCATCTTCCTTACTTCTCATAGGTATAGTTTCACCTCTAGTACTATCCCACCTTCTAGTTTCTTGTTTTATCTCAAGTTGTTCACCTAAAGAGTATAATGAATTCTGACGTTTTTCTTCTTTTTCAAGAGCCTTTTGAAGCTCCTTAAAAGAGTTAATATTTTTAATTTCTACTTTTGTATTTAATGAAGTATCACCAAATTTTCTTATGGAAATGTTAGCATCACATCTTATAGATCCTTGCTCCATTCTGCAGTCAGATATTTCTCCATATTGAAGTATACTTCTAAGTGCCCTTAAGAATATGACAGCTTCTTCAGGAGAACGAAGATCTGGCTCAGTTACTATTTCAATTAAAGGAACACCTACGCGATTGTAATCTATTAATGAGACTCCGTCAGCTTCTAAGTGAACTAGCTTTCCAGCATCTTCTTCAATATGAATTCTATTTAAATTTATTTTTTTAGTTTTTCCATTTATGTTTATTTCTACATATCCACCGGAGCAAATAGGAATATCAAATTGTGATATTTGATAGGCTTTAGGCAAATCAGGGTAGAAGTAATTCTTTCTATCCATTTTACTTAATTTATTAATTTCACAGTTTAATGAGATTCCAGCTTTAATTGCTAATTTTATTACTTCTTCATTAAGAACAGGAAGAGTGCCCGGAATACCAAGACATATAGGGCAAGTATTATGGTTGGGTTCTGCACCAAACTCAGTAGAGCAAGAACAGAAGATTTTAGATTTGGTTTTTAATTCAGCATGTATTTCAAGGCCGATGATTGTTTCTAAACTCATAAATGATTCTTCCTTTCTTCGTAACCTAAATTGGTGCAAGAGTAGAAATTTTTAATTCTTGCTCTAAAGCATAAGCTATCTTAAATATTTTTTCCTCACTATAATGAGGACCAATTATTTGCATACCAATTGGTAGTCCATCATTACTTATTCCTGAAGGGATTGAGATTGCAGGTAAACCAGCAATATTGATGTTAATATTATATATATCACTTAAATACATTGATAATGGATCTTGAATCTTATCACCGAGCTTAAATGCCAAAGTTGGAGATACAGGGCTTAGAATAACATCATAGTTCTCAAAAACTTTCTTAAACTCTTCTTCAATTTTTATTTTAAGTTGTTGAGCTCTTTTGTAATAAGTTTCATAATAACCAGAAGAAAGTGCATATGTCCCAAGCATTATTCTTCTTTTTACTTCTGGACCAAAAGCCTCAGTTCTACTTCTCTCAATTAAATCGTGAGTGTTAGTAAATTCTTTTGGTCTATAACCATATCTAATGCCATCAAATCTAGCAAGGTTTGAGCTTGCTTCAGCTGAAGAAATAACATAATATGCTGACAAGCCTTCTTCAGTAATAGGTAATGAAATCTCTTCAATTACTGTGCCTAAATTATTTAGTTTCTCAATTGCATTAAAAATTGAATCCTTTATTTCTTTATCAAGTCCATTTCTGAAGAACTCCCTAGGAATTCCTATTTTCATTTCTTTAATACCAGATCCGATTGAAGACAAATAGTCTTTTTGTATTTTCTCCTTACAAGTAGTGGAGTCTAATGGATCATCTCCTTGAATTACTTCTAAAGTTAATGCAGCATCTTTAACTGATTTTGTTAATGGCCCTATTTGATCAAGGGAAGAGCTAAAGGCAATGAGTCCATATCTAGAAACTAATCCGTAAGTAGGTTTAAATCCAACTACACCGCAAAATGAAGCAGGCTGCCTAATAGAACCACCTGTATCTGAACCAATTGAGAGAGTAGCTAAACCAGCAGCAACAGCTGCAGCAGAACCACCAGAAGAACCTCCAGGGACTCTCAAAAGATTCCAAGGATTTTTAGTTACTTCAAAAGCAGAATTTTCAGTAGAAGAACCCATAGCAAATTCGTCCATATTTGTTTTACCGATTAGTATTGCATCTTCTTCTAATAGTCTTTTGACTATGGTAGCGTCATAAGGTGGGACAAAATCTTCTAGCATTCTCGATGCGCAAGTAGTAGTTATTCCATCTGTACAGATATTATCTTTTATTGCAATCGGGACACCTACAAGTTTTCCAGTAGGGATGCCAGTTCTAATTTTTTCATCAATAGTTCTTGCTTGAACAATCGCTCCCTCTTCACATAGCTTTAGATATGCATGAACCTTCGGTTCCACAACTTTAATTCTTTCAAAAAGTGAAGTAATAACTTCTTCACAAGAAAAAAGTCTTTCTTTAATTCCTTTAATTATTTCAGTTGCTTCCATTGCTTCGATATTCATACTTTCAACCACCTATTCAATAATCTTAGGAACAATAATTGCAGAGTTTCTAAAAGATTTCACATTAGCAAATAGTTTTTCTTTTTCTTCAAAATAAATATCCTCATCTTTTCTAAGCACTGGTTTTAAGTTTTTAGAAAAAGTATCTAATTTTATATCACATAAATCTAATTTATCAATAGTTTCAAAATGAGTTAATATACTTTCAAGCTCCTTGGACATTTTTATTTCCTCTTCCTCGGAAAATTTAAGCATAGCTAATCTTGAAATATAATTGACTGTCTGTGCAGTAATTTTCATTATTAAATCCTCCTATTTAAGTCTGTAGGACAGGGTTTTAAGTTCAACTAATAACTTATTAATACTTGATAATGTTAATATTAATATATTAGCACATTATTGGAAAATCAATACTAATTAAAAAAGTTTTAGCAAAGTCATTATTAAACTTTACATTGGATTGAAATAAGTTTAAAATTAAGATAATAAAAAACTAATTTGCTTAGGATAATGGCGTCCAATTTTTTTTGGACGCCATTTTTTTATTTATAAAAAAATAGTATAAATTAATCAATAATCAAGAAATTTTTGGGGGGAAACCAGAATGTATATTACTTATGATGATTTACTAAGTTTGCCACAAATGAAAAAGGCTAAAGTTGTATCTGGAGAAAAAGGATTAGATAAATTTATTGAATGGAGCCATGTAGTTGAGCTACCAGATGCATTTAATTGGATTAATTCTGGAGAACTAATATTTACAACAGGAATAGGACTTGAAAACCATGAAAAAGATTTGCTTAGAATAGTAGAAGAGCTGTATAAAAAAAGTGCTGCTGGATTAGTTCTAGTAATGGGCCCATATATAAAGGAAATTCCAAATTCAGTTAAAGTATTATCAAATAAATGTGCGATTCCGATTTTAGAAATCCCATATGAAATTAGAGCAATTGATATAACATACAGCATGAGCAGAATATTGTTTGATAATTATATTAAAGATAAATCAATGAATGATTTGATGCGTGAACTTATTTATCAAGAATTTAATGAAGAATTTTATGAGAGAGCCGTATACTATGGATATAATCCACAAAGTAAATATGTTGCATCAACAATTCAAGTTGACAATTTACTTGAAGATTTGTTAAGTAACAAATCTATTGTAGAGAGTAAAAATTTAGATATTGGTGCAGCAATATTAAATATAGTTAGATGTATCTCTAATAAGTATAAGAAGAGTATATTTTATATTTTACAAGGAACTAATTTAATTTATTTCTTGCCAATAAGTAATGAAGATCAATGGGATATTGAGATAAATAAAATTAATAGTGAAATAAAAGATACTGTTTGTAAAAAACTGAATGGATTAACAGTAAGTATAGGTATAGGTGAACCTTGTAATGACTTAAAGTATTTCAAAAGAAGTGTAGGGGAAGCACAAAAGGCACTTAAAATATTAAAAGCATGCGAAAGAAGTAATGATTTAAGAAGTTATAAGGAACTAGGGATATATAGAATATTCTTTAGAGCCAGAGATAATGAGGAATTAATGAGTATATATAATGGAGTGCTCAAAGATTTAATAGAGTATGACAAAAAAAATAATAGTGACTTAGTACACACATTAGATATATTTTTAGCAGAAGATTGTAATATAGGTAAAACAGCTGAGGAGTTATTTATACACAGAAACACATTGAAATATAGGATTACAAGGATTCAGGAAATTTTATCATGTGATTTTGAGAATGTTAATGAATGTTTTACTTTAAGACTAGCTTATAAAATAAAAAAATTTATTGGATATGTAGAGCCTAATTTATTATAAAAAATTCAATAAAATATAAGAACAGGTATGTTTATATAGCATACCTGTTCTCTATTACTAAAATGTTACATCACTATACTGATTAAATAATCCCATAAGACTTTAATTTTTTTACAAAAGCTAATTTATCTGGAATTTCATAAACAGTTTTTGTCTTTTTTCCTGTTGAGCTAAATGAAGCTTTGCAGTTTGTACAACTATAGGTCTTTTCACCTGTGCTCATGTTGAATCTCTCGATTACTCTATCAGAATTACAATGGGTACAGTATTTCATAAAGGCCCTCCTTAAATAGTATTTAATATCTTATTATGAGTTTATTATAACATCGAGTTAAGGAATAAACAACCCTGTAAAGGTATAAATATGATTTTTATTATTTCCTATATGGCCATTTTATGGAGAATATCCATAAAGGTTCATAGATAAAATATATATACAAGGGGTACAGCTATGATTTAAATTAGTCAATATGGTAAATAATGGATAATAAGATTAATTTATAAATTGTTCAGAATTTGTTTAGATTTTTTTAAGTTTTTATTAAGTAGCTAGGTTTATACTTTTATTTAGGTAATATATAGATAAGAATAATTTTTATATAAGTAATTTGAATATAAACTCAATGAAAGTTGGATACTCAAGAAATAATAAGGAGTAGTGGTAGTAATGAATAAAAGAATTCTAATTTTGACAGCAGCTACAGGCCAAGGGCATAATTCGGTTGCTTATTCGTTGAAAAAAGAATTAGAGTTACAAGGAAATGATGTTAACTGTATTGAATCGTTTAGAGTAACTGGAGATAAATTAGACAAGTTTATGACTGGAGGGTATGAGATTTTAGCAACAAAAACTCCAAGCTTATTTGGATTATTATATAAAGTTTCTAATCATAAACTAACTAGTCATGGTATTAATAAGTTGATAGAGAAATGTACTAAAGAAGATATTTTAAAAATAATTGAAGAATATAAGCCTAATCTAATAATTTCTACTCATCCATTATTGGTTAGTGTTGTAGCATCTTTAAAAAATGATGGTTCTATAAATGTCCCATTTATATCAGTTGTTACAGATTATAAGGCTCATAGAGCATATGTGGAAGAAAATGTTGATGCATATGTGGTTGGCAGCGAATATACTAAAGAAAGCTTAGTTTATAATGGAGTAGAAGAGAAAAAGATACATACCTTTGGAATTCCGGTAAAAAGAGACTTTTTAAAGACAACTGCAAATCATAAAAATGATGATTTATTCACAATACTTCTAATGGGGGGAAGCATGGGATTAAAATCCATGAAGAAAGCATTGAAAAGGTTGATGTTAGCATCAGTACCTCTAAGAGTAATAGCTGTATGCGGAAATAATGAAGTTTTAAAAAATCAGCTAGAAAGTATATATTCTAGTGTACCACTAGATAAAGAATTAGTTGTATTAGGATATACAAATAATATTCCAGATTTAATGGATATTTCTGATGTTATAATTACTAAGCCGGGAGGAATAACTGTTACAGAAGCCTTAACTAAAAAATTACCGCTTATAATACCATACTATATACCAGGACAAGAAGAGGAGAATGCAAGATATTTATTAAGTGAAAATATAGCCATCTGTCCAGATATAGATGAAATAGATGAGATAATTACCAGTTTGGTAAGAGATAAAGAAAAGTTAAATAGAATGAGAGTAAATATAGAAAAGTTAAGCCAAAATGTATCTTTAGAAAATACACTGGCTTTAGTTAAAACACTATCAGTAGGATAGTGATAAATAAATCATAATTAGTGAATCAATTTTGTTGATTCACTAATTTTATTTAGATTACTTTTCAAAAAAAGAAAAAATAAAATAATAAACAATGATATAATTTAGTAACACAAGAGATTACAGAAAAAGTGAGAGTGATAGAATGAATAATACTGAATTAATTATATTTGATATGGATGGTTTGATGTTTGATACAGAGATAATATCAGCGAGAGCCTGGTATGAAGCTGGACAAGCATATGGGTATGAATTGGATAAAGACTTTTTATTTGGATTCATTGGAATGAATGTAAATTCTATTGGGAATGTGTTTAGAAAGGCTTATGGCGACGAGTTTCCGTTCGATGAAGTTAATAAATTTCAAAAAGAAAAATTGGAGAATATATTAGATAATGAGGGCTTTGAAATTAAAAAAGGACTTTTAGAAATATTAGACTATTTAGATGAGAAAAAGATTAAAAAGGCTGTAGCTACTTCAAGTGGTAGAGTGAAAGCAACAAAATTAATTTCAAAAGCAGGAGTTTTAGATAGATTTGATACTATTGTCTGTGGAGATGAAGTTACGAAAGGAAAACCAGATCCTGAAATATTTTTAAAGGCCTGTAGTAAGCTTAATGTTGCTCCTGAAAATGCACTAGTATTAGAGGATTCTGAAAGAGGACTTTTAGCTGCCAATGCTGGAAATATCAAGTGTTTAGTTATCCCAGATTTAATAGAAATTTCAAATGAAAATAGACATCTTGCCTCTTCAATTTTAGAGAGCTTAATAGATATTAAAGAATTGGATTTGATATAAAAAACAATAAGTAAATAAAATGTGATATAATGACATTGCTTAAATTACTTCAGGAGAGGGATAAGTAATGATTAGAAATTGTATGGAAGATATAGTTAATAATGTAATAACAATAGTTTTAAACGATTATAAAGAGATGTGTAAATGTGAAAAGTGTATCCAGGATATTAAGGCAATTGCACTTAACAACTTGAAGCCATTGTATGCAGTTACAAGTGAAGGAATGGTATATTCTAAAATGAAGGAACTAGAAAATCAGTTTAGAATTGATGTTATAAATCAATTGGTTAGTGCAACGGAAATGGTACTAAAAAATCCAAAACATTAATGCCTAAGATATTAATACTTTGATAATTTTTTTATAATACATACAATAGTATAGATTATTCAAGATAATAGGTATAAAATATAACTGATACTTATATTTTGGAGTGATATTATGAATATTATTGAAGCTATTTATAAAAGAAAATCAATAAGAAAATACGTACCTTATAACATTTCTCAAAGCGACTTTGGAGAAGTAGAAAATTTAGTAAACAATGTTCAAAGTCTATATTCAGATATACAAATGAAAATCACATTAATTAAAGAAGGTATAAAGATACAAGAAATAAGTAAGGGCATAATTGGGAGTTATGGAAAGATTGAAGCTCCTCATTATATGGTAATTACTTCTGAAGAGAAAGAAGGCTACCTCGAGAATATAGGATATACACTAGAACAATTAGTTTTAGAATTGGCAGATAGAGGGATTGGGACATGCTATATAGGAGGATCCATTAAAAAAGAGTTGTTAAAAGATATAATGGAAATTCCAAGTAATCAAAAACCAATTATCGTAGTGGCTTTTGGATATCCAGCAAATGAGCCAGAGTTAGAAATAAAAGAAATTGAAAACTTTAAAAGAAAAGCTTTAGAGGATATAATTATTGGAAACTATGAGGAGAAATTTAAAGAGATATTTAATTTAGTTAGAGTTGCTCCTTCAGCTATCAATTTGCAACCTTGGAGGCTATATGTAAATGAAAATAGTATAGATTTGTATGCTAACAAAGGGAATATATTAACTAAGGGGTTAAGTCATTTTAGTGAACTAGATTCAGGAATTGCGTTAAAGCATTTAGAACTAGGATGCAAAGAAAGAAATATAACTTTTGAGATTAAAAATCAAAAGCTTGAAGATAAAAAGAATTTAAAATACATAACTTCGGTTATGTTATAAGAATAAGTATAGAAAATCATATGATTTTGTCATGTGATTTTTTTCTTTTTAGAACAACTATTTTATGAAATTAGTCTATAATTATTTAATAGAGTAATTATGTTTGAGGTGAAGCAGATTTTGGTAAAAGCATTAGATGTATTAGAAAAGTATTTTGGTTATAAAAGTTTTAGAAAAGGACAGCTCGAAATAGTAAACACAATAATAGAAGGAAATGATGTTGTATCTATAATGCCTACAGGTGGAGGGAAATCAATATGCTATCAAGTTCCTGTCCTTTTGCTTGAGGGAATTACAATTGTTATATCTCCATTAATTTCTCTAATGAAGGATCAGGTGGATTCACTAAAAGAAAATGGAATTAATGCCTTATATATAAATAGTTCCTTAAGTTCAAAGGAATTTAATAAAGCAATTGAAGAAGTAAAAAATGATGAGTATAAGATAATTTATGTAGCACCTGAAAGACTTGAATCATATGAGTTTATTTCAGTAATTTCACAGAAAAATATTTCTCAAATTGCAATTGATGAAGCACATTGCGTATCTCAATGGGGACATGATTTTAGAAGCAGTTATAGAAGAATATCCTCATTTATAGATATGCTTCAAAGAAGACCTGTAGTAACTTCATTTACTGCTACAGCTACTGAGGAAGTAAGAGAAGATATAATAAAATTGTTAAGGTTAAATAATCCTGAAATATTTATATCGGGGTTTGATAGAGAAAATTTAAAGATAGATATAGTAAAAGCTGCACCAAAAAACAAATATTTACTTGAATATTTAAAAGCTAACCAGGATGTATCTGGTATTATATATGCAGCAACAAGAAAAGAAGTGGATTCAATATTTGAATTATTATTAGTGAATGGCTTTAATGCTGGTAGGTATCATGCTGGTATGAGTGATGTAGAGAGAGCGGAAAATCAAGAAAAGTTTATTTATGACAAGACAGATATAATGGTAGCAACTAATGCTTTTGGGATGGGAATAGATAAACCCAATATTAGATATGTAATTCATTATAATATGCCTAAAAATATAGAAGGATATTACCAAGAAATCGGAAGAGCGGGAAGAGATGGACTTGAAAGTGAATGTGTAATGCTATTTACTCCAGGAGATGTACATACACAAAAGTATTTAATAGAGATGAGTACTGAAAATCCACAAAGAAAGTCATTGCAATATAAAATGCTTCAAAGTATTGTTGATTTAGTGCATAGCAATAGCTGTTATAGGAAATATATATTAAATTACTTTGGAGAGAACTATTTAGGTGATTGTGGTAAGTGTAGTAATTGCAATAATTTAGGAGAATTAATAGATAAGACACTAGATGCACAGAAAGTGTTGTCCTGTATATATAGAATGAGAAGAAGTTTTGGAGCAACTGTAATAATTGATGTACTAAGAGGATCTAATAATAAAAAGATTTTAGATTTAGAATTTAATAAGCTATCTACTTATGGAATTATGAAAAACTATTCTAAAGATGAGTTGAAAAATTTTATTAATACTCTTATCTCCCATGGATTTATTGATTCTGTTGAGGGTACATACCCAGTTATAAAGTTAAATGATAAATCATTTAGGGTACTAAAAGGAACTGACAATGTAACCTTTAAAGAGGTAAAAATCAAAGCAAAAGCAATGATTAATGATAATTTGCTTGATAAGCTAAAATTATTAAGAAGATTAATAGCACAAGAGAATAAAATACCCCCATACTTAGTTTTTGGTGATGAAACTTTAAAAGAGATGAGTGTTAAAATTCCAAAGACAAAAGAGGAAATGCTTAATATTTCTGGAGTGGGAGAAGTTAAATATGATAGATATGGAGAGAAGTTTATAAAAGAAATTTTGGATTATGTAAAAGAAACAGCTAAGAGTCCGGATGGCAATGACAAAGAAAAGAAAGTTTTAGAAATATCAACTGACGAAGAGTTATACTTGGAGTTAGTGAAGCTTAGAGGTACTTTAGCAGAAAAGGAAGGACAATTACCTCAATATATCTTATCAAGAAATACACTGAAAGAAATAAGCGGGAGATATCCTAATACATTAGAAAAGTTAAAAGATATAGGTGGAATTGGAAACAAAAAATTGGAGTTATATGGTGAGAAAATAATTGCTTTGGTTAACAATTATGTTGCAGAGAAGAAGTTGGAAGTAGAGTGGTATGATAAAGGTAGTAAAAAGACAATAATAGATGGAGAAGAAAGAAAAATAGAAGAAATGGCAGTAGACTTTCTTAAGGAAGGAAAAGAAATAGAGGATATTTCTAAGGAATTAGAAGTCTCAATTTCAACTATACTTGGATACGTTACTGATTTTATTTTGGCAGGTAATAAATTTGAAGTAGGTCTAGAATTAGATAAATTTATTAAGGAAGGAGAAGAAAAGTTAATAATAGATGCCTGTGACAAATTAGGATATAAGTCTATAATTCAATTAAAAAAACACTTGCCTAATGAAATAAAATACGAAGCTATAAGAGCAGTAATATTAAAAAAATATATAGTGGTATAATTATATTAAGGTTGCATTTTATAGTTATTTTTAGTTGTGAGAATTATGGAGGTGTTAGATATGTCAGTAGAAAATGAAAGAGTAAAATTAAATAATGACGTAATTATTCCGCAGATCGGATTTGGAACATTTAAAATTCCGGATGGAATTCAAACACTAGAAGCAGTAAGAGAGGCATTGGATTTTAGGTACAGACATGTAGATACAGCAGCTGTTTATGAAAATGAAGCAAGTGTTGGTGTAGCTGTTAAAGAAAGTGGCTTAAAAAGGGAAGAGATATTTATAACTAGTAAGTTATGGGTTTCTGACTTTGGGTACGATGAAGCACTAAAAGCATTTGAAAAAACTATGAATAAATTAAAGTTAGATTATTTAGATTTATACTTACTGCATTGGCCAAGAGCTTATGAAGTAAATAAAAATACCTGGAAGGCACTTGAAAGATTATATGATGAAAAAGTTATTAAATCAATAGGAGTAAGTAATTTTAAAGTTCATCATTTAGAGGAACTACTTAAGAATGCAAATATTGTGCCGGCTATTAATCAAGTGGAACTACATCCAACTTTCCAGCCAATAGACATAATTGCATTTTGTAAAAAGTATGATATTAAAATAGAGGCCTATTATCCATTTGCACATGGAGAAACTATTAATGATGAAAGGCTTAAAGTCTTAGCAAGTAAGTATAATAAATCAGTTGCACAGTTAGTATTAAGATGGCACTTGGAAAAAGGGTATATTCCGTTACCGAAATCAACCAATAAAGAGCATATACAGAGTAATCTAAATATATTTGATTTCGCTGTCTCAAATGAGGATATAGAGTTTATAGATAAATTAAATACTGGGGTAAGAAGAGGAGTAGATCCAGATAAAACTCCATTTTAAATAAATTTAAAAAATCGGGGGCTATTATGTATAAAGATTATAGAAAGTTATTTGAATCATTAAGTATTTATAGAGGGTTGCTTGAAGATTCAGTGGTAAAAAAATTATTTAAATTGGTTTGTAGTTATAAAAGAGAAAATATTGATTTTGTTGATTGTATATCAATGTATAATGATTTTTACTATGAATTAATGGAAAAAAGTCATGGTAAATCATTAAAAGAATATATAGTAATGAGTATACTATTCAGTGAGAATACTTTTAGTAGAATTGCCCAGAAGACAGATTATACTAATATAGATAGACATATACTAGAAGCAGCTGCTAAGGATTTAAATATTTTAGGGAAAATATCTGAATTTTCATATTTAGATGTTAAAGAAATATTTAGTGAAGAAAAATATGAATATTCATGCTGGGATGGAGATTCGTGTGATAAAGGTGATGTAACTTATAAAGAGATATTTAAGAAATTTTTCGAAGATAATAATTGGGGAAGCTTAGTTAAGGATGTTGCAAATTTTCATAGAGAAAATGGAGTAGGGGTCTTTGGAAAATTCAAGGGTTTTGTTTGGGAAGATAATGAGCTTCAAGGTGTGGTTTCATTAGATCCAATAAGATTAGATAATTTAATTAAATATAATAGAGAAAGAAAAATAGTTGTTGATAATACAATAGCGTTTATAAAAGGGTTGCCTGCAAATAATATTCTTCTTTATGGAAGTAGAGGGACAGGAAAATCTTCAACCGTAAAAGCATTATTAAATGAATACTATAATTCAGGTCTTAGAATTATTGAAATACCTAAGCCTTATTTGCATACTTTTCCTAAGCTAATAAAAAAACTAAAGGAGTTGCCACAGAAGTTTATATTGTTTATTGATGATTTAGCTTTTGAGGATAGTGAGGAAACATATACTGCTTTAAAAGCAGTTCTTGAAGGTGGACTAGAGAGCAAACCTAAAAATGTTATAATTTATGCAACATCAAATAGAAGACATCTAATTAAAGAAAAGTTTAGTGACAGAGCAGGTATGACTCACGGTGGAGATGAGGAAATTCATGCGATTGATTCAATGGAAGAGAAACTTTCTTTAGCAGATAGATTTGGTATAACAGTAACTTTTATAGCTCCAAATCAAAAAGAGTATTTGGAAATTGTAGAAGAAATGGCTGAAGAAAGAAAAATATTAATACCAAAAGATGAACTTCATCGAAAGGCAGTACAATGGGAAATGAGTTATAATGGAAGATCTCCAAGAACAGCAAAACAATTTGTAGACTGGCTAGAAGGGGAAATAGTGGATAAGTAGTATATGCTGGTTATTAATAAAATAAAAAATTAATAGGGCTTAAATTAAAACATTGTCAAATTTTTTACAAAAGAAGGAATTTATGTGTAAACGTTGAATAATGATAAGGATATACTGATTTATTTATATTTAAATCAAGTTTCTATGGGGTGAGGGAATGGTTGAGTTTTTTTTGTATGGTTGCGCTACAGGGGCTTCTCTTATAATTTTATATTATATGGTGGTAAATTCTAAACGCAATAAAAAACTTAAGAGAATTATTAATCAACAAAAGAGAATTTTAAAATTAGTACAAATGTCAAAAGATATTATATATTGTTATCAAATAAAACCTGAAGGTAAGTTTACATATTTAAGCCCATCAATTGAAAAAATTTTGGGAAAAAATTTAGTTAAGAGCTGCTATTCAGATTCTAGTATTCCATTACAATTAATACACCCTGATGATATAGAAACTATACATAAAAAAATTAGTGGTGAAATTAACTTTGATAAACCTATAGTTCAAAGATGGAGAAATGATAAAGGTAAATATATATGGTTCGAAGAATATGCAACTCCGATATATAGAAAAGGACAATTAGTTGCAATACAAGGTATAATAAGAAACATAGACGATAAAATTAAATTTCAAGAAAGTTTGGAATATAAAATATGTCATGATTCTTTTACGGGATTGTACAACAAGGAATTTTTCTTAAGAGCTTGCGAAAAATATAATAGAGATATAAATACGAGAGCTGCCATTATTGTGTGTGATTTAGATAACTTGAAGATTACAAATGATACCCACGGACATATGGAAGGAGATAATTTAATTAAGGAAACAGCAAATATATTGAATAAATTTTCATCAAAAAATATAATTGTATCTCGTATTGGTGGAGATGAATTTGCGTTACTTATTGTAAGGAAATCTCAAAATTTTATAAAAGAAATTATAGAAAAGATAAACAACGAATTAAATTATCATCATGAGCAAGAAGTAAATATGAATATGTCAATAGGTTATGCATATACTGAGAGTTCTTTAGGAGATATGGATGCTCTATTTAGAAAAGCAGACAAGAACATGTATGTTATTAAGAATAATAAGAAAGCAATATAATCTAGTTTTTAGGTTAAAATATTTATTGATAATTAAAGTTTGTTAATTGTATAATAATCTTGAGGTGAAAGCAATATGTATAAATTCGCATACGAAGGCAAAAATTATGAAATTAAAGAAGATAATTGTGAATATTTTTTTATAGATGAAGAAAAAACAATCAATAATTTTAATTTGCAAGATATTTTTAAATTAATAGACGAAGCAGAAGAAGTAAATTTTGATAAGGGGTATTATCTTGAATCATGTTCAAAATGCCAAGGAAATAAAGATGATCAAGAGAAATACTACGAATACTTAGAATATCACTTTTATGTATTCACTAAAAAAGGAGAATATGTAAGCAGTAGTATATCAAAAGATTATGAGCCTAATTCATTTGGAAGATTACTTAGATTAGGAAAATTCGATGATAGCTTCATGGTTAGTGTAATAATATGCAAGAATTGTGGAGACTGTACAATAGAAGTAGAACAATGCGATATGTAAATTAATAAATAAAAACTGCCTTTGGGTGGTTTTTTCTTTTACCCAATAATACGCTATAATATAAATATATTATAATTAGCGGGGGACAATTATGAGTAAAACAAATGCAATGAGAATATTAGATTCACATAAAATAAAATATAGTGTATTTAGTTATGAATATAAAGATAATAAGATAGATGGTGTTGAAGTAGCAAAAAAGATAGGAAGAGATCCTATTCAAGTATATAAAACTTTAGTAACTCAGGGAACTTCAAAAGAAATATATGTATTTGTTATCCCCGTTGAAAAGGAATTAGATTTAAAAAAAGCTGCAATTATTGCTGGAGAGAAAAAAATTGATATGATTGCAGTAAAAGATATAAATAAATACACGGGATATATACGTGGAGGGTGTTCACCTATAGGCCAAAAGAAAAAATACAAAACATTTATAGATGAATCAGCAAGTGAGATTGACTATATAATAGTTAGTGGAGGAAAAATAGGGCTTCAAATAGAACTGTTAGTTAGTGATTTATTGCTAATAGTCGAAGGTAGTTTAGAAGATTTGACTAAAAATGTGTAAGGGGTGGTATTAGTTGAGTAAGAGAAAATTAGAAAATTTTAAAGGGTGCTTACTTGGAGGTGCTATCGGAGATGCATTAGGATGGCCAATAGAGTTTTTAGGTATAGATGAAATTAAAGATAAGTTTGGAGAAAATGGTATAGAAGATTTAGTTTTAGGAGCATTCGGGAAGGCAGAGATAACAGATGATACACAAATGACATTGTTTACTGCTGAGGGACTCTTAAGAAACAAAGTAAGAGAAAACTTAGAAGAAGAGTCAGAAGCTGATATTGATTTCACAACAATTATGCATAATGCATATTTAAGATGGCTATCAACACAGGAAAGATTACCTAAAATAAAAGATAGAATCTTACATAATAGTTGGCTTGTTCAAGTTTGGTCTTTAAGCAAATTGAGAGCTCCAGGAAGTACTTGCTTAAGTGCATTAAGAGAAGAAGAAATAGGTATAATTGATAATCCAATTAATAGTAGCAAAGGGTGTGGAGGAGTTATGAGAGTAGCACCAGTAGGATTAATATATGGTATGGAAGAAGCTTTTGATATAGGATGTAAATGTGCAGCTTTAACTCATGGGCATCCTTCAGGCTATCTTTCAGCAGGTTTTTTCTCTGCGCTGATATCTCAAGTTGTATCAGGAGAAGACTTGAAAGAAGCAGTTCTTAAATGTTTAAGTTTATTAAAGAAATACCCCAATAGTGAGGAATGCGTGGAAAAAATACAATTAGCCTTGGAATTAGTGGATTCAAATGAGCTTAGTAATGAGGCTATTAGAGAAATTGGAGAAGGCTGGATTGCAGAGGAAGCTATATCAATTGCAGTATATTGTGCCCTTAGATTTCAAAATGATTATAAGAAAGCTATAATAACTGCAGTGAACCACAACGGAGATAGTGATAGTACAGGGGCGATTACAGGCAATATTTTAGGTGCTTATTTGGGAGTTTGCGGTATACCAAATGATTATATAGAAAATATTGAATTATTCGAACAGATTTCTGAAATGGCTGAAGATTTATATATAGGCTATGAAGAAAGTGATAAATGGAGAAATAAATATCCAGGAAAATAATGTTTAGAAGTATGTACTTAATTGGGAAATTATTATAAAATAGTATAATATAAATGATAATTGGTATCAATTAAGGGGGCGAATTATGAATAGATTATTTAACAAATTAAGTTTATCAAAAGAAGGACATAAACCTCAATTGATGGCAAGGGACTTTGTGAAATATATTGGACCTGGTTTATTAGTTACTGTTGGATTTATTGATCCAGGGAATTGGGCATCTAATCTAGCAGCAGGTTCAACTTACGGATATAAATTATTATGGATGGTAACATTATCTACAATAATGTTAATATCATTACAGCACAATGCAGCACATCTAGGTATTGTAACTGGGAAATGCCTTTCTGAGGCAGTGACAGCATATATGAATTCAAAGTTATCCAAAGTCATATTAGGGACAGCAGTTTTTGCTTCAGTAGCTACCGCAATGGCAGAAATTTTAGGGGCAGCAATAGCACTTAATATGCTGTTTAGTATTCCAATTAAGATTGGAGCAATTTTAACACTTATAGTAGTTTGCTGGATGCTCTTCTCAAGTTCATATAAAAAATTAGAGAAGATAATAATTGGATTTGTTTCACTCATTGGATTAGCTTTTATAGTTGAGGTAGTAATGGTTAATGTTAACTGGGGTGAAGCAGTTCATGGTTGGTTCGTTCCTAGTTTTCCACAGAATGCTATGCCTATAATAATGAGTGTGCTTGGTGCAGTTGTAATGCCGCACAATTTATATTTGCATTCGGAAATTATTCAGAGTAAACAATGGAACCTTCAAGATAAAGATATTATGGAAAAACAACTAAAGTATGAATTTATGGATACCTTAGTATCAATGACTATAGGATGGGCAATTAATAGTGCAATGATTTTGGTAGCAGTAACATTTTTTGCAAGAAATGTTCAAGTTACTGAATTAAGTGAAGCACATGTTATGCTACAACCTCTTTTAGGTAATTCTGCAGCATTAATTTTTGCTATAGCACTATTATTTGCTGGAATATCTTCAAGTGTAACAGCGGGTATGGCTGGGGGAAGCATATTCTCAGGAATATTTAATGAACCGTATGATATTAAAGATAGGCATACTAAAATAGGGGTAGGAATAACACTTGTTTTAGCTACAATTATTATATTCTTTGTTACTGACCCATTTAAAGGATTGGTATATTCTCAAATGTTATTAAGCATACAATTACCAATTACAATATTTACTCAAATATATCTTACATCATCTCAAAAGGTAATGGGAGAGTATAAAAATAGGGGAATGGAAAAATTCTTGTTAATAGCAATAGGAATAGTGGTTGCGATTTTAAATATTATGCTTTTATATAGCACTATAAGCTAAGAATTTCTTTAGTAGTAGTAAATAGGGTTTATAGGAAACTCAATTTATTCTTGTTTAATATCAGGCAGGAATAAATTATTAGTTGAACTTAAACCTATAATTAATTTACTACTACTTTCATTTTTAGAGATTGTGAAACTATGAACTTTGATTTAAAATTTATATGTGAAGATGTTGTACTTAGGAGGATATTGATGAAAATATTAGCAAGTGATTTAGATGGAACATTGGTAAATAATCAATTAATTAGTGACGAAGATATTATTGCTATAAAGAGATTAAAGGAAAAGGGACATAAATTTGTTGTTTCTACAGGTAGAACTTATCATGGATTTAGACTTATCTTCGACAAATATGATGTTGAGTGTGACTATCTTGTCTTATGTAATGGATCAATAGTTATGGATGGTGACCATAATATTTTATACAGAAACTTTATTAAAAGTGAAGTAGCTCTGGAAATGATAACTGAATTCTTAGATAATGATGATTTGTGTTTATACTTTGATGATGGACAAGATACATATTTAGTAGAAGGGCATTATATAGAAGAGAAAGAATTTAATATTGGAGAATATGCATCAAAAATAATTACCAGAGAAGAAGTAGATGATGCAGATAGAAAATATCAAATAATTAGTGTTTTCCCCAAAAACAAATCAGCAGAAGATGCAGAGCAAATTCGTGAGAAGCTTCAAAAAAAATATGGGGAACATTTAGAGGTGTTTAGAAATCAATTCTTCTTAGATATTGCACCTAAAGGATGCTCCAAAGGTATGGGACTTAGACAGATAATTGATAATGTAGACGAAGATTTTGGAGATCTATATGCAATTGGGGATTCGCTAAATGATTTGTCAATGTTTGAAATAACTGATAATAGCTATACATTCCATCATGCAGAAGAAATAGTAAAAGGTAGAGCAAATAATCATGTTAACCATGTACATGAATGTATTAGTGATATATTAAATATAAATTATTAGTATAAAAAAAGGTCCAAGTAGTTACTTGGACCTTTTTACATAAACTATAAATTATCTGCAGGAAAGACCAAACCAATTTGCTTTCTTACGTTTTCTGTAACTCGTATAACCTCTAATGAACGGTTATGAGAGTTTATTGAGGATTCAAGTTTGTTCTCATTAATTAAACTGATGAATTCATTAGCTTCATAATACATATCATCTTCAATTTGAGGGACAGAAATATCTTCTGTTTCACCATTGTTGTAGATAATTTTAATTGATTTTTGAGTTGTAATTGAATTAATTAATATACTTCCTTTTTCGCCTTGAATCTCTGAAGGAATATAAGAATTACTTATTTTTGAATATGTTAATATACCGTCCATACCATCATATTCAGCAATTAAACTTCCCTCACCATCAATTCCATTGTGGAAAATTAGTCCACTTGCCTTAATATTTTTTGGTGTTCCAAATAGGTGAATCATTGGATGAATACAATATACACCTATATCCATCAAAGAACCATTTGAAAACTTTGGATCAAATGCATTTAATATCTCCCCTTGTTTATACTTATCATATCTTGATGAATATTGACAATAGGAAAAAGTAAATCTCCTTACAGTACCAATCTTTGAAAGATTTGCTTTTATTGCTTCAAAGCCAGGTAAAAGAGTAATTTTCATTGCCTCCATAAGAAGAACGTTATTTTCATTTGCAGCATTTATCATTGCTAATGCTTCTTTTTCATTTGAAGCAAATGCTTTCTCAGAAATAACATGTTTTTTATTATTTAAAAATATTATTGCTTGAGGAGCATGAAGAGAATTGGGACTAGCTATGTAAACAGCATCAATTACATTGCTTGCAGCCATTTTATTAATATCAGTAAATATGTTATCAACTGAATATTTATCAGCAAATTCTTTTCCTTTTTCATAGTTTCTCGAATATACCGCAGTAAGCTTAAAATCTTTATTTAATGAAGCACCTTTAATAAAAGCTTCCGTAATCCAATTGGTTCCCACTACACCAAATCTAACCATATTTATTCCTCCTTTTTTGTATTATTTTATCATAACATCATAACAATATAAAATGAAAAATATTTAATAAAAGTTTTTACTTATATTTGCCAGCATGATACTATAATTATATATAGACTAATTTTGAATTTAGATAATAATGGAGGGGTTTGTATGTTTTTAAATGAACTAAATATAATAGAGTCAAAAGCTTTTGTTAATTTGGTAAGAGAATTAGCTAATTTAGATGAAATTTTTGCTAAGGAAGAAGAAAAGCTTATAGAAGAATACATAGATGAGCTTTCATTAAGGGATCAGGATATAGAAAAACAAAGTTTAGAAGAAATTAAAGACGTATTTAACTCATCAACAGATAGAATAAAGAAAATAGTTTTTTTTGAATTGATTGGTTTAGCTTTGGTGGATGGAGAATTTGAGCATAAGGAAGAGGTGTTCTTAAAGGAACTGGCTCACAATTTTAATATATCTTTTTCAAGAATGCTAGCTTTTGTTGATTTCTTTAGAAATATTAAAAGTGTGTATGATTTTACAGTAGTAGATTATGAAAATAAGATTAAGTTAATAAAAGAATATGCTGAGAGATTAGTTTCTTAGAAATAGCTAAAGAGCAAAATATTATTTTGCTCTTTTTTTCTTTTTCTTTTTCATAACTGAAAATCCAAAGGTACCAAGGGACTTCTTCGGAAGAGGATAATATTCACCATGGCAATATGATATTAAGTTTCCTTCTTCAAAATGAATTTTTCCGTTACTATCAATTAAGGATTCATCTAAGTGTGAGCCCAAGACATCGGCAATAAACATATGATGGGTTCCTAATTCTATTATGTCTTTAACTTTACATTCTATGTTAATTGGGCATTCATCAATATATGGAACAGCAACATTATCTCCATCTTTTAATGTAAATCCAAGTTCTTTTATTTTATCAACATTTTTTCCAGACTTAACTCCACAATAATCAACTGCTCTTGTCATTGATGCATTAGGTATGTTAACAGTAAACTCCATTGTTTCTTTAATATACTCATAGGAAAGTCTTTCAGGTCTAACAGAAATGGAGAGCATAGGTGGTTTTGTGCATATAGTACCAGTCCAACCCACAGTAAAAACATTAACTTTTCCATCTTTACTTTTTGATGTAATTAAAACTACAGGAACTGGATTTAGAAAAACACTTCCTTTAAAATCTTTTTTTTGCATGAAATTCTCTCCTTTGTGGTGAATATTATTATGTTAAAACTCTATAATTATATCATTTTGGTAAAGATAAAGAAAGGAGTTTAGTTTGATATCATACATATATGATAAAGAAAGATTATTTTGAGAATAATAAGGAAGAGAACCGGATAAAGATATAAATATACTCAATAAATTATTTTGATATTTTTGGTTTTCGGTTAAAAATAACAATATATTAAGAATTTTTTAAGAGTCAATAAATGGAAAATAATATATAATAATATTGTATTCTTAAAGGAGGAAAAAGGATGAAGATTTATAGAAAAATAGTACTCATAATAGCATGTGGGTGTATGCTAATAATTAATTTAAACGGTTGTGGAAAAATAAATGAGGAAGCAAACAAAGTATATTATAATAATGACAAAATAGTAAGTGATGAAGACACCTACTATATGAGTAATTCAATTAAGAAAAGCAGAAATAATAACTATTCATTTAAGGCATCTAATTTCTCCGGAAGTAATACAATTGCAAGAATTACATTTAGTTCTCCTAAGGAATATGTAATTGATTTTTCAGTTAAAATTCAAGAGGGGAAGCTAAAATTAATAGTTATAGATAAAGATAAAAATATTATATTTACAAGCGAGAATCCATCTGGAAATGTTAGTTGTAAGATAGATGGCGCCAATGGTCCATATAGAGTAAAGCTTGTAGGGGATAATGCAAAATTTCAAATAACTTCAAGCTTAAAGGATATAGAAAATGTGAAATTAGATATAATTGAGTAAAATAAAGGGTTAAAAACAAATGTTTTTAACCCTTTAAAAATATCACTATATTATTGAACAAATACTTTGTGAGGATATACCTTCACCAGAACCAGTAAAACCTAATCCTTCTTCTGTGGTTGCTTTAATATTAATATCCTCTAATGTAATATTTAATGCTGAAGCTATATTTTCTCTCATTTCATTAATAAATGGAGATAATTTTGGTCTTTGAGCTATTATTGTAGCATCTATATTATTAATTGAATAACCTTTTTCCTTTAATAAATTACCAACATGATTAAGTAATTTAATAGAGGAAGCATCTTTGAATCGAGGATCACTATCCGGAAAGTGTTTTCCAATATCACCTAAAGCAGCAGCGCCAAGTAATGAATCCATTATTGCGTGTAAAAGAACATCTGCATCTGAATGACCTAATAACCCTTTTTCATAAGGTATATTTACTCCACCTAATATTAAACTTCTGTTTTCTACTAAAGTATGGACATCATATCCAATACCAACTCTCATATAATCACCTCAAGTATTTTTTATAATTTTAGCATATATTATAAAAAATATTAAGGCTGTGTATTGAAATTATAAAATTCTTTTAAATGATCGAGTTGTGTTAATTGATGATTCGGTTGATTTTCTTAGTGTGAATTTGCTCCTTATAAAGTATAATAGTCGTTTAAATAAACTTAGTTTTCGAGAGGTATATTTTTGATGTTTTTGTGTAAAATCTACGTAGATAACTTTACCTTTCATAATAATCACCTCTTGGATACGTTTTCTTATATTCTTATTATAACATAAAAGAGATAAAATATTATAGATTTATAAAACTTTGTTAAAAATTTTACTCATATAAATAAAGAAAGTCTATGATATAATATATTATATGATTTTTGATAAGAAGTGGGATGATGCTATGAAAAATAATATTAGAAAATTTGTTGGGATTCTACTAATAATCATAGGAATAGGTATATTTTCTTGGGTTGCTTATACCAAGTATACAATATACAAAGAACAACAAAAGTTAAAGGATACATTTAATCAAGTATTGAATCAAGATAATAAAAAAATAACTGATTCGAATAATGATGTAAATAATAAATCAGATATTGTTCCAATAGCAATTTTAAAAATTCAAAAAATAAATCTTGATGTAGCTGTAGGAGAAGGAGTAGATGACAAAGTGCTTGATTATGCAATTGGTCACTTCCCTAATACCGCAATGGCAGGTGAAAAAGGTAACTTTGCTTTGGCCGGACATAGAAATTTTACCTATGCTGAATACTTTAAGGATTTAGACAAGCTTAAAATCGGCGATGATATAATTGTAAAGACAAAGGAAAAAGAGATTAATTACAAGGTAACAGATAGCTTTGTAGTTGATCCTACTGATGTAAAAGTATTAGATGCTACAAAGGATGCAACAATTACTCTAGTAACTTGTACAGAGGGTGCGAAAAAGAGATTAATTATCAAAGGTGTGCTTAGCGAATGATTTTGATGAATGTTTTAATCAGAGGTGAATGGTAATATGAATGAAGTTTATATAGAGAAGTATAAATTCTCGAAAGAACCAAAACTGAGAGTTATAAATATTGAAGATGATAAGGTAAGAGGTAAACAGGTTTTCTTGCTGGTAAAGGAATTATCTTTATATAATGTTAAACTCACAACCTTAGCAAATATGAATTTAAAGAATCATATAAGAAATACAGCATTAAATATTGCATATGATATTGCTGGTGATCCAGAATTATATGATTCATTTGCAAAGAAAAGAGAACTGCCATACTCTAAGATATGTAGAAAGTTAGGAACTTCAAGGACATTTTTAGAGATATGGAACGAACTTATAACTGCATATGTAATCATAATATCAAATCCGAATTATAAATTAATTCAGGACTATTTTAATGTTATTATAAAAGAACAGGTAGAAGAGGTACCTAAGGATATTAGTTTAAATGTTTTTACTGGTATAGTACTTAAGAAAAACAAAAAAAGTGCAATAGTTCTATCCTACGATGGTATATTTAAAAAAATTAGTTTGCAGGAAGAATGTAGGTTAGGAGACGAAATAAAAGGAAAAGAAAGAAAAAGTATAAGAAGTTATTGGAAACAATTGGGCATTGCAGCAATCTTACTAATAATAGGAGTTTCTGTATTTATGTATAAATATAATAAAGTAACTTCTATTTTGGTTATAAATACTACATCCCAAATAAAGTTAGAGATTAATTCTTTAGGGAGAGTTGTATATTGTTATTCGCCAACTGAAAAAGGTGCTGACTTGTTAGATACAGGAGATATACAGAATGAAAATATAGATAATGCAATTATTAATATTTTTAAATTGGCAAAGGAAAAGAAAATGGTGCCAGATGATACAATCACTATATTCGTTAATGGAGAGCCTATCGAGTATGAAAAATTAAGTAAAAGTCAAAAATATTTTACAGATAATAAATTAGATGTTGTAATTAATAATGCTGGATATGAACTTAAAAATAGAAGGGAATCAGTTGTAAATGAAAAATCACAAGATGACGGCGGACAAAATAAAGGCCAAGAAGCAACAAAATAGTAGCCAAAATTCATCGAACATAATTAAGCACCTAGATTCTAAATTAGAGGTTAGATTAAATAAGTACATAAGTGATTCAGGCTTCTGTTCAAGAAGAGAGGCAGATAAGTTAATTACTCTTGGAAAAGTATATGTAGATGGTGTTAAAGCTGTAATGGGTACAAAAGTCAGCACAGGACAAGAAGTGAAAATTGAAAATAAGATAATAAGTAAAGGTAGAAAACTCATTTACTTAGCCTTGAATAAACCAGTGGGAGTAACCTGTACTACTGAACATAAAATAAAAGGAAATATTGTGGATTTTATAGGACATAAGGAAAGAATATTTCCAATTGGAAGGCTAGATAAAGATTCACAAGGATTAATCTTATTAACTAATGATGGAGACATAGTAAATAAAATACTAAGAGCAGGAAACAATCATGAGAAAGAATATTTGGTAACTGTCGATAAGAATATAACTCAAGGTTTTATAGAAAAAATGTCCTCTGGAGTTAGAATTCTAGGTACTGTAACAAAAAAGTGTTTTGTTAAAAAGGAAAGTAATTATGTTTTTAGAATTATTCTTACGCAAGGACTAAATAGGCAGATAAGAAGAATGTGCCAGGCTTTAGGTTATGAGGTGAAAAAGCTAGAAAGAATAAGAATTATGAATGTTCATTTAGGAAGTTTAAATATAGGTGAATGGAGATACTTAGAAGATGACGAGCTTGAGGAAATTAATAAATTAATTTCTTATTCCAAGAAAGCAATAGAATAATTATGATATTAAAAAGGCTGGAGATTAAACAAATCTCCAGCCTTTTTAATATTAAGGCCTAAATATATCGTTTAAAAGAGTTCCATCAGGAGTTTCTAAAGCTCCTCCGAGTATTTTTGCTAAGGTAGGTCCTTCAGAAAGTAAGCTCATAAACCCAATTGAGTAATTTTCTCTAATATCTGGGCCTTTTACTATGAAAAAGGTTTGATAATCTTGAATTTTAGGAGAATAACCATGAGTTGCAACATGATATTTACCTTTAGCATCTTCAATTATTTCACCATCAATATCATTAACAAAGTAATAGCCTTGTTTTGCTTCTAACATAAAATCGCAATCGGGGTCAGCACCTAAATCAGAAGCTTCTTTACCTGAATATATTTTTTCAATACAGTTATTATTTTCATCAGAGAAGTTAGTTAATAATTTATATATTTCTTCTTGTTTTGATTTATCTTTAAGATATATATAAGCTGAGCCATCACAATAGTTACAATAGGCAACTGTATGCTTTATTTTATTCTTAGAACTTAATTCTAAAAAATTGTGTTTTAAAAACAGATTATTAATTTTCACCACATACTTTGCATCAAGAAAACTATGGTCTCCTAAAGCTACTAATGTAGTTTCTTCAAAAATATTAAGTTTTTTTAATGTATCGATAATTTTTCCTAATCTATCATCATGTCTTTTTAGCGCATCATAAGCCTCTTTAGAAGAATAGCCGTAATCGTGTCTTTGAGAATCTACATCAGTAAAATGTACTGCTATAAATTCTGGGGTATTTGTTTCTAATAAATATATTAATGAGGACAGTGTGAAATTATCGAGATTTGGTTGAAGAATGCCATTTCTTAAGTGACCAAATTTTTTATTCATACTATATAGAAATAACTTACTGCCATTTAGTAAGGATACCATAATCTGATTTTGCCAAGGTCTATTTGGAAATATTTCTGGAATGTTGTAGTCTATAACGGCTTTGCCTGTTATTGGCCAAAGTAGTGCAGCTGTTTTTAGTCCTTTGCTTTTTGCAATATCAAAAAGGGTAGTTCCTTTTATATGTTTTCTTTCCCAAAACCAATCAGAAGAAAGAAATCTATTTGGTTGAATTAATATATTATTTATAATACCGTGATTTTTAGGCAGCTTGCCGGTAATGATTGATGTGTGCGCTGGATATGTCAAAGAAGGATAAATTGTTTCAACACTATTAGAATAGGAGCCGGATTTAATTAGGCTTGAGAAGTTAGGTAATGTTTTAAGAATTTCAAAATCTCTTTTGTCTACGGCATCAAAAGAAAGCAATAATAAATATTTTGACTTCATAGTTATACACCTCTATAAAAATCTCTTAGAAATATATTATATCAAAATTGTTATACAAAATATGTATGCATAGTATATAGAATTGTTAACTTTATAAAAAAAGGAAATGGATATTATCCATTTCCTTTCAGTAACTATAGTTCTTACTTTTGTCTTATGTTTAGATTTCCAGAAGTAGAACTGAATTTTATTTTATTATTTGAAATGCCACTGGAAGTAAAGTTGTTTTGAACATCTCCACTAATAGATGATTGCTCCAGATTAAATGTCTCTGTGGAAGGTATGGACAATGTGGTATCTCCTGAAGTTGTACTAATTTTATTGTTAGGATTTAGCTTACTGTAATCTATATTTATATTACCAGAAACAGTTTTACAATCTATATCACCAGAAAAGTTAATTGCACTAATGCCTCCTGAAACATCCTTAAGAGTACTGGATTGAGAAGCTATGTTATTTAGAAACATATCTCCAGATGTTGAAACTATAGAAAGTGAATTGATTTTAGAATTTGTTATATTTATATCTCCTGATGTAACTTTAATATCAAGAGAGGAAAAATCATTATTTTCCATGGTTATATTAGATGATGTTGATGTAATATTTAAATTTTTGTTATACCCTTTAGGTAGTTTAACAGTTACTGATAAATCCTTAGAAAATATATAATCTAAAAAAGAGTTATTTGAATTAAATAGTGAGAAAGAAATGCTTTTGCCTGATATTTCTTTCTTTATTTTAATATCATCGATTGAAGAACTTGATCTTACATCACCATTAGCAGTGATAGAAATTTCATTTTTGTCCCAATATTCAAAATTTATTGCTCCGCTTAAAAATTTCAAATTAACAGTGTCTATATCATTAAGAGGATAAGATTCCGAAGAGTTTATATTGTATTTGTATTTATAATTACCATCAAAGAAAATTTCAACATTTGAGCTAATTTTAGAAAGATCTCTTAAGTTAATATTAGATGCCAATAAACTTACAAACATTCCTGTATAGCTTACAACACATATTAAAACTAGAATCATAGATAGAATAAATAAATTAAATTTTTTTCTCATATCAGCACCTCCTATAGATGGGTTTTCAGCCATTTAAAGAACCTCTTAATAAGCTTCCAAGAGAACTTAAATAGTTGACTTACAATTATAATAGATAGAATTGTTAAAGAAATATTACCTATTAAGAAAAATATTGTTGAGATAAATGGTATTTGATCTAACGTTGGACCCATAATATCTCGTAAATGTCCATTGTTGAAGAGTTTGCCGAAAAGTAAAAAGATACTACCAAAAGTTAATGCTAGTGATCCTATTATTCCTGCAAACAAAGTTGCAATTATTGCTATGATGCCACCAAATAATCCAGGAGAGACAATTAACAATCCAATTAGTAAAATTATTATTAAAAAAACTGACTTTTCTTTTTTATTTGTATTAATTGGGTTAGCGTTGTAATTATTATATTCTGAATTGAAATTTGTTCTTTCATTATTAGGTTGACTATTTTCAACAATTACGTAATTATAATCTTTTGTTTCATATGATTGATTTGTTTTTGAATATGAGCCAGATGTATTTCCTAAATATCTATCAATAATTGAATAGGGATTTCCTAGTTCATTAATAATAGCTTGTTCTGTTTTACCATTTGCTAGTTCTATATCAAAATGCTCTTGATATTCTGAAATTATTTCATCTCTTTTCTCTTTAGGTAAATCAATAAGACCATTTATAAGAATGTTAATAAATTCTTTTCTAAACATGCAACGATACCTCCTTTTTGTTTATACTTGCATTGTATGATGTAGTTTAAGTCTTTTCAATAAGCTAGAAAGCATATTAAGGAAAACTTAAGAAGCTACTAAGATTTCTTAAGTTAAGATTATAAAAAATTAAGCACTAGTAAGATTATAAAAAATTAAGCACTAGTTAGAGGGTATAAGTTTTATTGTGTACTACTGAAATAAATAGTGTATATAAATACACATAACTTACTAGGAAAATTTATATTATATTAAAGTGTTGACAAAGGATTGAAATGATGTTAAGATGAATAAGTCGCCAAGAGGTGATGTTATGTTCTTTGAAAATTAAACAGAGGAAATGAAGTAAGATTTAGAAATAAACTTAAGTCAACGTAATCTTTTGAGTTA